>CAMDDY010000171.1 GCA_945893125.1 Bordetella parapertussis | reverse complement strand
GTGCTTGGGGCCGCGCAGCGCGCCGATGCCGCCGACAATGGCGGAGTGCATGTCCGCGCCGGTGCCCGCCACCACGCGGCAGGCGAAGGTGGAGGCGTTGAATTCGTGCTCGGCGTAAAGGTTCAACGAAGTGTGCATGGCGCGCACGGCGGGCGCTTGCGGTGCTTTGCCTTGCAGCAGATGCAGAAAATGTCCGCCGATGGAATCGTCGTCGGTTTCCACTTCGATACGCTTGCCGTTGGTGCTGTAGTGGTACCAATACAGCAGCATGGAGCCGAACGAGGCAATCAGCCGGTCGGCGATGTCGCGTGCGCCGGGCACGTTATGATCGTCTTTCTCGGGCAGCGCGCAGCCCAGCGCCGAGCAGCCGGTACGCATCACGTCCATCGGGTGCGCGGCTGCGGGCAGGGCTTCGAGCACGTTTTTCACCACCTGCGGCAAACCACGCAGGGTTTTGAGTTTGCCTTTGTAATTGGCGAGTTCTGCGGCATTCGGTAGCTTGCCGTGTATCAGCAGAAACGCGATTTCTTCATACTCGCAGGTCTCGGCGATGTCGTAGATGTCGTAGCCGCAGTAATGCAAATCATTGCCGCTGCGTCCTACGGTGCATAGCGCCGTGCTGCCGGCGGCGATGCCTGATAGCGCTACGCCTTTTTTAGCCCGGACGATGGGGGTGTCGTTGCTGCTCATGATGATTTTCCTTTTACCTTTTGGTAGCCAAAAACAACAAAGCGGACTTCTAGCTGAAGTCCGCTTTGTTGTTTAAAAACAAAACCTTATCCTAAGAGATGTTTAATCGCGTCGCGCTCTTCGGTGAGTTCCTTGAGCGTGGCCTGCATGCGGCCGCGACTGAAATCGCTGACCTCAATGCCTTTGACGATTTCAAATTTGCCGTCCTTGCACACCGTCGGGTAACCGTACATCACGCCTTCGGGAATGCCATAGCTGCCGTCGGATGCGAGGCCCATGCTTACCCAATCGCCATCACGCGTGCCGAATACCCAGTCACGCACGTGTTCAATGGCGGCGTTGGCGGCGCTGGCTGCGGAGGAGAGTCCGCGCGCGGCGATAATTGCGGCACCGCGCTGTTGGATGGTGGGAATGAAATCTTTTTCAAGCCAGTTCTGGTCATTGATCACTGGCCATACCTTTTGGCCGTCCGCTTCGGCAGTGAATACATCCGGATACTGCGTGGAGGAGTGGTTGCCCCACACGTGCAATTTTTTCACACTGGCCACCGGCTTGCCGATTTTTTGTGCGACTTGCGACAGCGAGCGATTGTGATCGAGGCGCATCATGGCGGTGAAGTTGCCGGGCTTCAATCCGGGCGCATTCTTCATTGCAATCAGGCAGTTGGTATTGGCGGGATTGCCCACCACCAGTACTTTGACATCGCGGCTCGCGTTGTCCGACAACGCCTTGCCTTGCGGTCCGAAAATTTTGCCGTTGGCTTCGAGTAGATCCTTGCGCTCCATGCCGGGGCCGCGCGGACGTGCGCCGACCAGCAGCGCCACATCCACATCTTTAAACGCGACGTTGGGATCAGAGGCGGCGACCATGCTGTGCAGCAAGGGAAACGCGCAATCGTCGAGTTCCATCATCACGCCCGTCAACGCTTTTTGCGCTTTTTCGTCGGGAATCTCGAGCATTTGCAAAATGACCGGTTGATCTTTGCCGAGCATTTCGCCGCTGGCGATTCTGAACAGCAGGCTGTAGCCGATCTGGCCTGCGGCGCCGGTTACCGCGACGCGCATGGGTTTTTTCATGATGAAGCTCCTGGATTTCGGGTCGAAAATATTCGCGTAAGCCGTGCTTGAGAAAATGAAAACACCGCCAAAAGAGCTACGCGCACGAGAGCGGCGATGATAGCCAACCCCCTAGGCCGGGTCAACTTGATGGTTACACGGTTGCACCAAAGGAGCGCACGTGGGGAAGGGCGGTTGCGAGCCTGCGGTGTCGCCCAATGCGTGGAATACCACGCGAGTATTCCTGCGCTTCTGCTGTTCCGCAACATGGTGAAAGCTGGTAGAATTTTCGGGTTAAAAAAGCACCGCTGAATTGCTTGCCGCCGGCTGCATTTTGCAGTGCTGTTTGCGCGCTACCCGGCTTTTCGCCAGATCATCAACCCAATTTCGATCATCCATAGAGACGTTGTCTGATGCCCACGAGTCGTCCCAAACATTTGAATTTGATGCAAATCCGGATGCCACTGCCGGCGTTTGTGTCGATCCTGCATCGGGCCAGCGGCGCGGTGTTATACCTGCTACTGCCGTTGCTGCTGTGCCTGTTGGGGAGCAGTCTTGAATCGGCCAAATCATTTGCCGTGTTCAAGACGTGGGTGGGTAATCCACTGGTGAAAATCGTTTTGCTTGGCGTGTTGTGGGCTTATTTGCATCATTTTTGCGCCGGCATCCGGCACCTGGCGATGGATATGCACATGGGGCTGGAACTTGAACGCGCGCGTGTCACCAGCTATGCGGTGCTGGGCGTGAGTTTGCTGCTGACCGCGGCGATCGGGGTGAAGCTATGGTAAATCGCGAGGTAAGCGGCGCGCACTACGGGCTGCGCGATTGGCTGGCGCAGCGTGTCACCGCCGTGGTGATGGTGATCTATACCGTCTTGTTCGTGGTGATGCTGCTCAAGCTGCCGCAGTTCGATTATCCAAGCTGGAAGGCCATGTGGAGCGCGCCGTGGATGCGCTTTGCCACCCTGCTGTTTTTATTCAGCCTGTTTGTGCATGCGTGGGTGGGCATGCGTAATATTTTCATGGATTACATCAAGAATACCGGCTTGCGCGTGGTGCTGTATTCGCTGGTAATCCTCTCGCTCGTCGCGTATGGCGTGTGGGCTGTGCAGATTCTGTGGGGCAGGTAACGGCTATGAGTAACATGGGTAATATTCCTCGCAGGCAATTCGACGCAGTGGTGGTGGGCGCGGGCGGTTCCGGTTTGCGCGCCGCGTTGCAACTGGCGGAGTCCAATCTTAAGGTGGCGGTGCTGTCCAAGGTGTTTCCGACGCGGTCGCATACGGTGGCGGCGCAAGGCGGCGTTTCCGCTTCGCTCGGCAACGAAGAACCGGACAACTGGCACTGGCATATGTACGACACCGTGAAGGGATCGGACTACCTCGGCGATCAGGACGCCATCGAATTCATGTGCCGCAAGGCGTGCGATGCCGTGGTCGAGCTGGAGCACTACGGTATGCCGTTTGACCGGTTGGACAATGGCAAAATTTATCAACGCCCGTTCGGCGGGCACACCAGCAATTACGGCGAGCGCGCGATCAAACGTGCCTGCGCGGCGGCGGATCGTACCGGTCACGCCATGCTGCACACGCTGTATCAACGCAACGTGCGCGCGCGCACGCAGTTTTTCGTCGAGTGGATGGCGCTGGATTTAATTCGCAATCAGCAGGGCGACGTGCTGGGCGTGGTTGCGCTGGAAATGGAAACCGGCGAAGTGATGATCCTGCAAGCCAAGGCCACGCTGTTGGCGACGGGTGGAGCGGGGCGTATTTATTCGGCCAGCACCAACGCCTTTATCAACACCGGCGACGGTTTGGGCATGGCGGCGCGCGCCGGTATACCCTTGGAAGACATGGAGTTCTGGCAGTTTCACCCGACCGGAGTCGCCGGTGCAGGCGTGCTGATTACCGAAGGCGTGCGGGGCGAGGGCGGTTTTCTGCTCAACAAAAACGGCGAGCGTTTCATGGAGCGCTATGCGCCCACCGTGAAAGACCTCGCCAGCCGTGACGTGGTGGCGCGCGCGATGGCCACCGAAATCAAGGAAGGTCGCGGCGCGGGCAAGGACGGCGAATACATATTGTTGAAGCTGGATCATCTCGGCGCTGATGTGATCGACAAACGGCTGCCGGGCATCCGCGAGATCGCGAAGAAATTCGCCAATGTGGATCCGGCGACCGATCCGATCCCCGTGGTGCCGACCTGCCATTATCAAATGGGCGGTGTGCCGACGAACGTGCAAGGCCAGGCGGTGATGCCCGACGGCAAGGGCGGCGAGAAAATCGTTAAAGGTCTTTATGCGGCGGGCGAGTGCGCGTGCGTCTCGGTGCATGGCGCGAACCGCCTCGGCACCAATTCGCTGCTCGATCTTCTGGTGTTCGGCAAATCAGCGGGCCAGCAAGTGGTGAAGGATATCGCGGCGGAAGTGGCGTCGATGCCTGATTTGCCCGCGGATGCCGCCGACAAAACCATGGCGCGCCTGGCGCGGCTGGATTCCGCCGCGACCGGTGAGCGTGTCCATGATGTCGGCGCAGAGATGCGCCGCACCATGCAGGCGCACTGCGGCGTGTTCCGTTTCCCCGACAGCATGGCGGAGGGCGTGAAAAAAATGCTGGCGGTGGCCGAGCGCGCCAAGAGCACGTTCATACAGGACAAGAGCAAAGTCTTCAACACCGCGCGCGTCGAAGCGCTGGAACTGGATAACCTGATCGAAGTTGCGCTTGCCACCATGATTTCGGCTAACGCACGGCAGGAGTCGCGCGGCGCACACGACCGCAGCGATTATCCGGCACGCGACGACGTGAACTGGATGAAACACTCCTTGTGGTTTAAAGACGGCAACCGTCTGGAGTACAAAGCGGTGCAATTGAAGCCGTTGACGGTGGAGTCGTTTGAGCCCAAGGCGCGGGTGTATTAATGCGTGAGGCGAGAAGCGTGAGGTGTAAGGAGAAGGCACGGATCGGGGTTACGCCGCACGCCGCACGCCTCACCTACAATTGAATTACTGAAATTTCGGAATAAAAAATGCGTTTCAACATCTACCGCTACAACCCCGACGTGGACGCCAAGCCGCACATGCAGTTTTACGATGTGCCGATGGAGCCGACCGACCGCATGTTGCTCGACGCGCTGGTGCGTATCAAGGTCGAGGATGATACGTTTTCGTTCCGCCGCTCGTGCCGCGAAGGCGTGTGCGGTTCGGACGCAATGAATATCAACGGCAAAAATGGCCTTGCGTGCATTACCAAGCTCGCGGACTTGCGGGAGCCGGTGGAGATTCGCCCATTGCCGGGCTTGCCGGTGATTCGTGATCTGATTGTCGATATGTCGCAGTTTTTCAAGCAATATCATTCGATCAAGCCTTACGTCGTGAACGATACGCCGCCGCCTGAAAAAGAGCGCCTGCAGTCGCCGGAAGACCGTGAGGAGTTAAACGGGCTGTATGAGTGCATACTGTGCGCCTGCTGCTCGACGTCATGCCCGTCGTTCTGGTGGAATCCGGATAAGTTTGTCGGCCCGGCCGGCTTGCTGCAAGCCTATCGATTTATTGCCGACACGCGTGATCAGGCGGTCAACGAACGGCTGGATAATCTGGAAGACCCTTATCGGTTGTTCCGTTGCCATTCCATCATGAATTGCGTGGATGTGTGTCCTAAGAATCTGAATCCGACCAAGGCTATCGGCAAGATCAAGGATTTGTTGATCAAACGCACGGTTTAAGCGGGTGATTTTGAGCCAACGCGAGCGCGACCGGATACACTGGCATTGCCGCCGCGGGTTGCTGGAGCTGGATTTGGTGCTGGAGCGGTTTGTCGCGCGTCATCTCGATACGCTGAACGCGGGTCAGACCGAAGTGTTTAAGGAATTGCTGGCGTATGAAGACAATGATTTGCTGGATATGGTCATGGGCCGGGCGGAACCATTGAACGAGAGCCTGGCCGCCGTGCTGGAAATGATGCGCGCTGTTTGACGCTGTATGACTATGGGTTGCGGACGATTAACTGGACTTAACTGGAGATTGGTATGAGCGAGAAACTGGCAACGTTGTCTTTTAGCGACGGCAAACCCTCTGTGGATTTCCCGATTTATGGCGGTAGCGAAGGCCCGGACGTGATCGACGTGCGCAGCCTCTACAACAAGACCGGCATGTTCACCTACGATCCGGGTTTCATGTCCACGGCAAGCTGCCGTTCCGGCATAACCTACATCGACGGCGATGTGGGCATACTGCAATATCGCGGCTACCCGATCGAGCAGTTGGCCGAAACATGCAGCTTTCTTGAGACATCGTACCTGATTCTCAATGGGGAATTGCCCACCAAGCCGCAGCTCGACGAGTTTTCCGGCATCGTCACCCGGCACACCATGGTGCATGAGCAATTGTCGCGTTTCTACAGCGGTTTCCGCCGTGACGCGCATCCGATGGCGGTGATGTGCGGCGTGGTTGGCGCGCTGTCGGCGTTTTATCACGACTCCATCGACATCAACGACGCAAAAAGCCGCGAGATTTCGGCTTTCCGCCTGATCGCCAAGCTGCCGACGATCACCGCCATGACCTACAAGTACACGACCGGCCAGCCGTTCATGTATCCGAAGAACAACCTGTCGTATGTCGAAAACTTTCTCTACATGACCTTCGGCACGCCGTGCGAAGAATGGGTGCCGAACCCGATTCTCACCCGCGCGATGGAACGCATCCTGATTCTGCACATCGATCACGAGCAGAACGCTTCAACCTCCACCGTGCGTCTGGCGGGTTCTACCGGCGCCAATCCGTTTGCCTGCATCTCCGCCGGCATCGCCGCGCTGTGGGGCCCGGCGCATGGCGGCGCCAACGAAGCGGTGCTGAAAATGCTTGCCGGGATTGGTGATGTAAAAAACATTCCTGCCTTCATTGCCAAGGTCAAAGCGCAGGAAGATCACGCCATGCTGATGGGCTTTGGTCACCGCGTCTACAAGAACTACGATCCGCGCGCCAAGCTGATTCAGAAAACCTGTCACGAAGTGCTTGAAGCGCTGGATTTGAAAGACGACAAGCTGTTCAAGCTGGCGTTGGCGCTGGAAAAAGTGGCTCTGGAAGACGAATACTTTATCAAGCGCAAGCTGTATCCGAACGTCGATTTCTACTCCGGCATCGTCTACAAGGCACTGAATATTCCGGTGCCGATGTTCACCGCGATATTCGCGCTGGCGCGCACCGTGGGCTGGATCGCGCAGTGGAACGAAATGCTGGGCGACAAAGACGCCAAGATCGGTCGTCCGCGGCAAATGTTTACCGGCGCCGCACGCCGCGATTTTGTGCCGATGGGCAAGCGAAAGTAATGAGCCGGGAGCGGCGCGCTCCCGACTCCGAACTCTCAACTCCAAACGGCATCAAAGAGGCGCTACCATGATGAAAGAGTTCCTGGGTAACTCCTATCTGAACGGCGCCAACGCACCGTTCATCGAAGCGCTGTATGAGGCCTATCTGGCCGACCCGCAGTCGATAGAGCCGCGGTGGCGCGGCTATTTCGACGAGTTGCAGGCGCTCGACGACGGCCCGCGCGATGTATCGCATTTCGCCGTGCAGGAGCGTTTTGCCGCGCTGGCCAAGGAACAGCGCCCGGTTGTTGCGACTGCCGCGGAAAGTTTTCAGAAGCAATTTTCCGTTTTGCAGTTGATCGCCGCGTATCGCTTTCAGGGGTGCCGTGTTGCCGATGTTGATCCGCTAAAGCGCATCGAAAAGCCGTCCATTCCTGAATTGGATCCGGCGTTCTATGGGTTGAGTGAAGCAGACTACGACACAGTGTTCAACGCGGGCACGCTGCATGGCGCGTCGCAGGCGACGCTGCGCGATATTCTGCAACGCCTGAAAGATACTTATTGCCGCAGTGTCGGCGCCGAGATCATGTACATCTCGGATATTCCGCAAAAGCGCTGGTTGCTCGAACGCTTTGAACCGTCGCTCGGTCTGCCGAAATACGATGCGGCCTACAAAAAACAACTGCTGGAACGGCTCACGGCCGCGGAAACGCTGGAAAAATATCTCAATGCCAAGTACGTGGGCCAGACGCGGTTTTCACTGGAAGGCGGTGACGCGCTGATTCCGTTGCTCGATAATCTGTTGCAGCGCGCGGGTGCTGCCGGCGTGCAGGAACTGGTGATCGGCATGGCGCATCGCGGGCGTCTCAACGTGCTGGTGAATACGCTGGGCAAAATGCCCAAGGACTTGTTTTCCTCGTTCGAGGGCAAGCAAAATCCGGAAGTGCTGGCGGGCGACGTCAAATACCACGACGGGCAATCGTCGAACATCATGACGCCGGGCGGGCCGATGCACGCGATGCTGGCGTTTAACCCGTCGCATCTTGAAATCGTCAATCCGGTGGTTGAAGGCTCAGTGCGCGCGCGCCAGCATCGGCGTAAGGATCACACCGGCGATCAGGTGTTGCCGGTGGTGATCCACGGCGATGCCTCAATGGCCGGCCAGGGTGTGGTGATGGAAACGCTTAACCTGGCGCAGACACGCGGCTACGGCACCGGCGGCACGGTGCATATCGTGATCAATAATCAAATCGGCTTTACCACGTCGGACCCGCGCGATTCGCGTTCCACGCTGTATTGTTCGGACATCGCCAAGATGCTCGAGGTGCCGATTTTCCACGTCAATGGCGACGATCCGGAAGCGGTGTGTTTTGTCACGGAAATCGCGCTCGATTACCGCATGAAATTCCACAAGGATGCGGTGATCGATATGGTGTGTTACCGGCGTCTCGGCCACAACGAGCAGGACGAGCCGATGGTGACGCAGCCCTTGATGTACAAGCGGATTCATTCGCATCCCGCGCCGCGCAAGGTGTATGCCGACCGCCTGGCGCGCGAGGGCGTGGTGAGCGATGCGGATGCCGATGCGGCGGTGGCGACCTGCCGCGAAGCGCTCGATGGCGGCTATCACACCAATCAAACGATATTGTCCAATTACAAGCCGCCGTTTGAAGCCGACTGGGCGCCGTACAAAGGCGCGAAGTGGAACGAAAACGACGACACGCGCCTGCCGATGGAAACCGTGCAGATGCTGGCGCGCAAGATTTGCGAGGTGCCCGCGAAATTCCAGTTGCACCCGCGCGTCGAAAAAATCATGCAGGACCGGCGGCTGATGGCCGAGGGCAAATTGCCGCTCGATTGGGGGATGGCTGAATCACTCGCCTACGCGTCGTTGCTGAATGAAGGCTACTCGATCCGATTGTCCGGGCAGGATGCGGGGCGGGGCACGTTCTTCCATCGCCACGTCGTGCTGCACGATCAGAATCGCGAACGCTGGGATCAGGGCACGCATATCCCGCTGCAGCATCTGGGGCCGAAGCAAGGGGATTTTGGCGTTATCGATTCCGTACTGTCCGAAGAGGCGGTGCTGGGCTTTGAATACGGCTATGCCACCTCGGGGCCGAATGATCTGGTGATCTGGGAAGCGCAATACGGCGATTTCGCCAACGGTGCGCAAGTGGTGATCGATCAGTTTATCGCGTCGGGCGAAGTGAAGTGGGGGCGCCTGTGCGGGCTGACCATGATGCTGCCGCACGGCTACGAAGGTGCGGGGCCGGAACACTCGTCCGCGCGCATCGAGCGATTTTTGCAACTGTGTTCCGATTACAACATGCAAATTTGCGTGCCGGCGACACCCGTGCAGATGTATTACCTGCTGCGCCGGCAAATGGTGCGGCCTTTCCGCAAACCGTTGGTGATTTTCTCCCCCAAGAGCCTGCTGCGGCACAAGGAATCGGTGTCGCCGCTGGAAGAGTTTGCCAACGATAAATTCCGTCCGGTGAATGAAGACTGGGAAGAGCAGGAGATCAATCCGGATAAAGTGCAGCGTGTGATCCTGTGCAGTGGCAAGGTGTTCTATGATTTGCGCGCGGAACGCCGCACGCGCGGCACGCGAGATTTGCCGCTGGTGCGTATTGCGCAGCTGTATCCGTTTTCACACGAGGAATTTCGTTCCATTA
>CAMDDY010000170.1 GCA_945893125.1 Bordetella parapertussis | reverse complement strand
GTCGATGACCACGCGCATGGGCGAGAAAGGCCGCGTGACGGAACGGCATCTGAACTACTACGCCAATCGCGCCATTGGCGGCGCGGCCTTGATTATCACCGAGCCGCTGTCGATGGCACGGCATCAAAACATTCCCTACAAAGTTGTTGCCTACAACGATGACGGCCTTGATGGTCTTAAACGCTGGGCCGACGCGGTAGAATCGCACGATTGCCGCCTGCTCGGCCAGATACAAGACCCCGGCCGCGGTCGTCATGAGCCGGGGCGTAACCCGGAGGCGGTCGGCGCCTCCGCCCTGCCCGATGATCTCTCCGGCACCGTGCCGCGCCCGATGACCATCGATGAAATCCGCCGCATGAACGATGATTTTGCGCAGTCGGCGGCGCGTCTCAAGCGCTGCGGTTTTAGCGGCGTGGAAATCTCATCCGGACACGGACATTTGTTTCATCAGTTTTTGTCGCCGTGGTCGAATGCGCGTGAAGATGCCTACGGCGGCGACCTCATCGGGCGCACACGGCTCATCGCTGAAATGATCGCCGCGATACGTGCTGCTTGCGGCAGTGATTTCATCCTCGGCATCAAGCTGCCGGGCAATGACGGCGTGCCCGGCGGCATTGATCCGACGGAAGCCGCAAAAATCGCCGCGCACCTGACAGCCGGCAAGGCGCTCGATTACGTCACGCTCGCACAGGGCAGCCATGCGCGTTCGCTCGAAATGCACGTGCCCGATGACCACGGCCCGCGCGCCGTGTATATGCCTTTGTTTCGCCAATTGCGCGGGTCGGTCAATGGCTTGCCCATGATCGCTCTCGGGCGCATTACCGATCCCGCCGAGGCCGACGCCATTGTCGCCAGCGGCGACGCCGAACTGGTGGCACTCGGCCGCGCGCTGGTGGCCGATCCCGCTTGGCCGCTCAAGGCATCGCAAAACCGCGCGCACGACATTCGCTACTGCGTGTCGTGCAACAACTGCTGGTATGTGGGCGCGGCGTTTCATCAGTCGCTTGCCTGCGACAACAATCCGCGTGTGGCACGACCCGATGAAGTCGATTACTGGCCCGCCACCGCAACCTCAGAAAAACGCGTGGTGATTGTCGGCGCGGGCGTCGCCGGCATGGAGGCCGCATGGACGGCAGCCGCGCGCGGGCACGACGTGACCGTGTTCAGCCGCTCGCGCGACATTGGCGGCAAGGCAAGGCTGCGTGCGCAACTCCCCGGCGGCGAGGCGGTGAGCAGCATTTATGATTATCAACACGCCGCCGCTGCGCGCGCCGGTGTGCGGTTTGAATTGGGCAAAGACGCGAGCGTGAGTGACGTACTCGCGCTCAAACCCGACAGCGTGATTCTCGCCACGGGCGCCACCATGGTTGCGCCGCGCTGGTTGCCGCGCGAGGCACGCGAATTCGTTACCGATCTGCGATCCGCCATGCAGGGCGTTTTGCATCTCACGCACCTGCAGCCGGGCGCGGCGATCATTTACGACATGGATTTATCCGAAGGCACCTACGCCAGCGCTGAGAAGTTACAGCAGCTTTTCGAGCGCGTAATCATCGTCACCCCACGCGACGCCATTGCCGACGACACCTCGATGGTCACACATCAGGGCATCAACCGCCGCCTGAGCGCCAAGGGCATTGAAGTGATGCTGCTGTCGCAACCGCGGTGGAGCGACGATTTTGAAAACGGCAATCTTGAGATCTTGCAGGTATACACGGGCCAAAAAACCGTGATCGGTAACGTGGCGTTCTTCGCCTATTCGACGCCGCGCGCGGCGGAGATTGCACTTGCCGCTCCGCTGCGTGACGCCGGCATCGACGTACGATTGATCGGCGATTGCCTCGCGCCGCGCAACGTGATGGCCGCGACGGCCGAAGGACACGCGGCGGGTCACGCCGTATAAAAAATTTAAACGCCAGGCGAACCATTTCGTCCAGTGCGCCATCCAAGAACACTGCCCGTCAAAGCGACAATCAGTAAGTATTTGTTTTTAAATGATATAATTTGCCCAGCAGCAACACCCTGCTGTAAACACCTATCTGTAGCGAATCACCATCACCAGTTGAACCGAGGACGATCCATGCACACGCATTTGACAGCACGCTATCCATTAGTCGCACTAACCGTCGCCATCGCCGCCGCCGCTGTCGCTGCGTCGTTGCCCGCCACGGCGCAAAATTTCCCCACCAAGCCGGTACGCATGCTGGTCGGTTTTGCGCCGGGTGGCGGCACCGATACCGCCGCGCGTGCAATTGCCGCCAAACTCAGCGAGCGTCTGGGCCAAACGGTGGTGATCGATAATCGCCCCGGCGCGGCCGGCAATATCGCGACCGAGCTCACCATTAGTGCGGTACCCGACGGGCACACCCTGCTGCTCGGCTCGATTGCATCGTTTTCGGTGAATCCCAGCTTGTACAAAAACCTGTCGTTTGATCCGCTGCGTGATCTCGCGCCGCTCACGCGTGTGGCGGATTCAACCAACATTCTGGTAACGCATCCGACGGTGCAGGCCAAGACGGTGAAAGACCTCATCGCACTCGCGAAAGCCAAGCCGTTGAATGCCGGCTCATCGGGCATCGGCGGCACCGGCCATCTGGCGATCGAATTGTTCAATCTGCAAACCGGCACGAAACTGACCCACGTGCCGTACAAAGGCGGCGGCCCGGCGATCATCGATTTGCTGGCCGGAAACATCCATATGATTTTCGCCACCGCAGCCAGCGCCGTGCAGCATGTCAAAGCCAACAAGATCCACGCGCTGGGCGTCACCACGTTAAAGCGCTGGTCGTTCATGCCGGACATCCCCACCGTGGCCGAAGCCGGCGTGCCGGGCTTTGAAACCAATAACTGGTACGGCTACATGGTGCCGCTGAAAACGCCGCGCCCGATTGTTGACCGGTTGAACAAGGAAATCGCCTCCATTCTCTTGCTGCCGGACGTGAAGGATTATCTGTTCCGTCAGGGCATGGATGTCGCGCCCGGCACGCCGGAAGATTTCGCGAAATACATCAAGTCCGAAACCGTGAAGTGGGAAAAAGTCATCAAGGCGGCTGGGCTTTATAAGTCGAACTGATGCGTAACCTGCTAATTGCCGCGGCATTTTGCGCGGGCCATACGCCGGTGCAAGCCGCCGAGTGGTCGCCGACGAAATCCATACGCTTTATTGTCGGCTTTCCGCCCGGCGGCGCGACCGATCTGGTCGGACGCATCCTGCAACCGAAATTAAGCAGCGCGCTGGGGAAGCAAATCATCATCGACAACCGGCCCGGCGCAAACGGTCTGATCTCGATGGAGATACTGAAGAACGCCGAGCCTGACGGCCATACCGTTGGCCTTAGCCACATTGGCACGTTCATTATCAGTCCAGCAATACAAAAGGTGCCGTATGATACGCGCACCGATTTCGCGCCCATCGGCCTGATGGTGTCGCTGCAAAATATTATTGTCACTCACCCGGGTGTCGCCGCGAAGAACCTCAATGAATATATTGCATTGGCCAAAACCAAGCCCGGTGCTTTGCAATATGCGACATCCGGCATCGGCAGTCCGGGGCATCTTGCCGCGTCATTATTTGAATCGATGACCGGCATCCAATTGACCCACGTGCCATACAAAGGCGGCGGCCCCGCGATCACTGATCTGCTGGGCGGTCATGTACCCTCGGGTTTTTCGGTGATATCCACCGTCGTGCCGCTGGTGCAGTCGGGCAAACTACGCGGCATCGCCGTCACCAGCACGCGGCGCGCTGAAGCCATACCGGACGTGCCGACCATCGCCGAAGCCGGCGTCAAAGGCTACGCCGCCACCAACTGGTATGGCCTGCACGCGCCGGCGAAAACGCCTGCGCAGGTGATCGAGCGTCTGAGTAAGGAATTGCTCGCGGTGCTGAAGTCGCCCGATATCGTTCAGCAATTCAAGGATCGCGGCATCGATGCCTCACCCATGCCGCCGGCGGAATACGCGAAATTTATCCGCGATGAAGAAGCGAAGTGGTTGCCGGTGATACGGAAATCGAATATTCGGCCGTAGGCTGCATTCCTTAAGTTAGTGCCATTGCCGTCAGATGCGCATAGGCGACTAACCTGACACTCAATTCTCGCCCTGAACGCCCGCTTCCTTGATGACCTTCGCCCAGCGCTGAATTTCCTCGCGCAGGAACTTGGCGGCCTGTTCGCCGGTTGAGCTGGTGGCCTCGCCGCCGTCGGTCGCGAAGCGCTTGCGCACCTCGGTGTTTTCCAGCGCGCGCAGAGTGCTCTCGTGGATACGCGTGAGCACGGCGCGCGGCGTGCCCGCGGGCGCCATGAGCATCGACCATGCGGTGGCTTCGTAACCCGCGACGCCGCTCTCGGCCACCGTCGGCACATTCGGCAACGCGCCGGAGCGCTTCAAGGTGGTCACGGCGAGAGGTTTTAATTTGCCGCTCTGAATCTGCGGCATAGCCGAACTCACCGTTGAGGCGATCATCTGAATTTGCCCGGCCAGCACATCCGTGATCGCGGGCGCCACGCCTTTGTACGGCACGTGCGTCATGTCTACTTTCGCCATGCTCGCCAGCAGCGCCGCTGCCAGATGCGGCCCGGTGCCGATGCCCGATGAACCGTAGCGTATGCTGCCCGGCTTCGCGCGCGCGAGTGCGAGTAGTTCCTTGATGTTGCTCACCGGCACGGAAGGGTTCGCCACGAACACGCGCGGATTCACCACGATCATGCTCAGCGGCGTGAGGTCGCGCAGCGGATCAAACGCGCGATTTTTCGTGAGCGTGGCGTTGATCGCCATCGCTTCATTGGCGAACAACAAGGTGTAGCCGTCAGGCTGCGCACGCGCGGCCATTTCAACGCCGATGTTCGAGCCTGCGCCCGCGCGGTTATCGACCACCACTTGCTGGCCCCACGCATCGGTCAGGCGCTGCGCCACGACGCGGCCCATGATGTCCTGCGCGGCGCCGGGCGCGAACGGCACGATCAGGCGCACGGGCCGTTGCGGGTAAGGCTCCGCCGCCATCACGGACGCACCCCATAAGCAAATAGCAGCATAAGTATATGTTTTTATTGACATTTTTAATCCTTAAAAAATGCCGACAGTTCATCGACAACCAGGTCAGGCACCTGCTCCGCCGGATAGTGGCCGCAGGGTAAGCCTTGCATCTTTACGATGTTGGCGGCGTACGGCGGCCACGCGTCGTGCGGGCTGAAAAACTTTTCCGTGTGACTGAGCTGGCCCCAAAACACGGAGGTGGGACATTGAATTTTGCGCCCGGCTTCATGGTCGGCCTTGTCCATGTCGAAATCCACGCTCACATTGGCGCGATAATCTTCGCACACGGCGTGGATGTTTTCCGGCGTGCAGACGCGCGCGTATTCATCCAGCGCCTCCTGCTTGAAGCCGCCTTTGCCGATGCCCATGGTGGTGAGTTTTTTCAGAATATAAAAATCCTCGTGACCAGCGATGAGTTTTTCCGGCAGATCGTACGGCTGCGCCATGAACCACCAGTGATACGAATTCACCGCCCATTGCAGGTTGATGTGGGTGAGGATGTAATGCGTGGGCAGCACGTCGAAGCTGGCGAGTTTTTTCACCTTGTCCGGATGATCGAGCGCCATGCGTATCGCCGTGCGTCCGCCTCTATCATGGCCCGCGACGCAAAATTGATTGAAGCCCAGGTGCTGCATTACGTCCACCTGATCCTGCGCCATGCGGCGAAACGAATAGTTCATGTGATCGGGCGTGCCGCGCGGTTTGTCGCTATCGCCGTAACCGCGAAGATCGGCACACACCACGGTGAAGTGTTGCGCCAGACGCGGCGCCACCAGATGCCAATGCACATGCGACAGCGGGTTGCCGTGCAGCAGCAGGATCGGCGGGCCGTTGCCGCCGTAGCGCAAGTTGATTTTGACTTGCGGATCGCTGGTTTGAATTTGGGTTTGCTTGAAGCCGTCGAACATCGGGATTCCTTAATCTACTTTCCATCGAGCGCACGGCGCGGCAACCCCGGCGGCGTCATTCTGGCGAATGCCGGAATCCAGTGCGTTCACCCTGGCGCATCGCGCCACCTGTATACCACCTGGATTCCGGCCTACGCCGGCATGACAGTATCACCCACGCGGATCTCACCACCCGCCGCCGACAGCATGCCCACGCCAAACGTCGGCTGCGCTTGTTTGAACGCCTGCATGAGCGTTTGCATCACCTGCAAATCGCGCGCGCCCGTCCGCGGATTGGCATGCGTGGCAAGGCAGCGCACTTCCGGCTTGGCAACATCAAACTCGACATCGCCCACACGTAACTTGCCGCCCAGCCAGGATTGTTCTTCCCACGCCGCCACGCCCTCGATGACGATATTGTGACGAAAGCGCGCTTCGTTCAGATCGGCATCGCCCAGCGCTGCGCCGGCGGACGCAAGACTTTCGCGGCTGTGCAATGTCACCAGTCCGGCTGCGTTGTCCTGATAACGCGGCGTGGCGCCATCGCCCACGAGCTTTAGCGGTAAACGCGTGGGCTGGCCCGTCAACGGATTTTCATCCAGCGACAACACATAACCCGTGATCGCATCGACCAGGCGCTGGCGTCCGGCTTCATCGAGCGTGTCATCGGCGAGCACGTGATTTTCAAACGCAATGCGCAGGCGCTGCTTTTGATCGTCGAACGCGACGTTCAGCCGCGCCAGGCCCGGCGTATTCGCCAGCACCAAGCCATGATATTTGCGGCGCCACTCGGTGTCCGCCACCGGCGCATCGGCAAAACGAAAATTCAGCACGCGGTCGCCGGCGACTCTGCCGCCGGGCAACACGGTGATGCGCTCGCAACGCTCCGGGGTAAACCCTTTTACCGGGTAACGATAGAGTGCGACGACTTTGGGCATGCGTTTTATGAATACGATTGTACGATGGGCTACGCCAGCATCGTTTTCAGCTTCGCCACCGCGCTGTCGGGCGTGGTGAGTATCGGCGTTTTCGTGCGTTGCATCGCCAGCGCCAGCGCGGGCGACATGGAAAACTGCGCGAACGCGATTACATCGCATTGCTGCTTGCCGGCAAGATCGGCGATCAGGCGGTTGTGTTCATCGGGCTTGTTGCCCTGCAACGCCGCCAGCGCGCCTTCGACCAGTTGCGTGCTGAGATCAATTTTCGTGCCGCGCGCCTTGGCCATGTCGGCAATCTCCGTCACCATCGACGGTATCGACGGCGGAAAAGTCGCCAGCAGACTCGCCTTGCGGCTTGTTGCGACGAGTTGTTCGTACATCGCCTCGTTGGGTTTCAGCACCGGAATTTTGATCTGGCGGCGCACTTCCTCGATGGCCGGACCAAATGCGGAACAGGTAAATAAAATGGCGTCACCGCCCGCCTTCACGCAGTATTGGCCGATCATCACAAAACGCTCGATCATTGCGTCGGTCAATTTGCCGTCGTCGGCCAGATCGGGCATCCAGGATTCTTCAAGCAGGTTGGCAAGCCGCGCCTGCGGCCAGTTGGCGCGGAAGCTCGCAACGATGGGATCCATCGCGACAGCGGCGGCGTGCGCGAGATAAATTTTGGGATTGGCTTTCATGTGAACGATGGCGGGCTATTCAATCATGCGGTTTGAAAAAAATCCCCGCCAGGATGGCGGGGATGGCATTTTACTAGGTATTTGTTTTTACGACTGTTTTTCCACTATTTGGTCACATCACCCATGCACAGATATTTCACTTCGAGAAATTCCTCGATGCCATACTTGGAACCCTCGCGGCCGATGCCGGATTCTTTCACCCCGCCGAAGGGCGCGATTTCGGTCGAAATAATGCCGACGTTAATACCGACGATACCGGACTCGATGCCTTCCGCCACGCGCCAGATGCGGCCTATGTCGCGGCTGTAAAAATACGCCGCCAAACCGTATTCGGTATCGTTGGCGCGTTCCAGCAATTCGGCTTCCGTTTTAAAGCGATACAACGGCGCCACCGGTCCGAAGGTTTCCTCATGCGTAATCTTCATGTCCGGCGTTACGTCAGCCAATACCGTCGGCTCAAAAAACTGGCCGCCTTTGGCGTGACGTTTGCCGCCGGTTACCACACGCGCGCCCTTACTCAACGCGTCGGCAATGTGTTCTTCCACTTTCAGCACCGCATTTTTGTCGATCAGCGGCCCCTGCATCATGCCGGCTTCCATGCCGTTGCCGACCGGCATTGCCGCGACCTTCGCCGCCAGCTTGACGGCGAACTGATCGTACACCGCGTCCTGCACAAAAATGCGATTCGCGCACACGCAGGTTTGCCCGGTGTTGCGAAATTTGGACGCCATGGCACCTTCCACTGCGGAATCAATATCCGCATCATCAAACACGATAAACGGCGCGTTGCCGCCGAGTTCCAGCGAGACTTTTTTCACCGTGCTCGCACATTGCGCCATCAGCAACTTGCCGATTTCAGTAGAACCGGTAAACGTAAATTTACGCACCAGCGGATGGGTGGTGAGTTCTTTTCCGACAGGCCCCGCCGAGCCGGTAATCACCGAAATCACGCCTTTGGGTATGCCCGCGCGCTCGGCCAATTCACACAGCGCCAGCGCCGAAAACGGCGTTTGCGACGCGGGCTTAATCACCATCGTACAACCGGCGGCGAGCGCGGGGCCGGCCTTGCGCGTGATCATCGCATTGGGGAAATTCCACGGCGTCACTGCCGCGCACACGCCGATGGGTTGCTTGATGACGACAATGCGCTTGTCGGGCGCCTGCGACGGAATCACGTCGCCGTACACGCGCTTGGCTTCCTCGGAAAACCATTCGATGAACGATGCGCCGTAACCGATTTCCCCGCGTGATTCGGCAAGCGGCTTGCCCTGCTCCAGCGTCATCAGCACCGCAAGGTCTTCGGTGTTGGCGACCATCAATTCGAACCATTTGCGCAAAACCGCCGCGCGCTCCTTGGCGGTTTTAGCGCGCCATAGTTTGAAGGCCTCGTGCGCGGTTTCGATGGCACGCCTGGTTTCGGCGGCGCCCATTTTCGGCACCGTGCCTACCAGCGAGCCATCGGCGGGGTTGTAAACGGTCAAGGTGGATTTATCATCGGCATCCACCCACGCACCGTTGATGTAACACTGTTGGCGAAACAGGCTCATGTCCTTCAACTGCACGGTGGATTTCACTTTGTCTAGCATGATGGCGGCCTCAAGAAGTAACGATGAATGACGTAATACATTAACCGGAATAGGGATCGAAACGGAATTACGGCGCCAACGCGGCCTACGGTACCAAGTGGCGGGCAGCAGTTGAATGCTGCTTTTTAATCGCCGGCAGCCTGTCGGACGGGCTGATTGCGCCCTATTTTAACAAAAGGGCCGCTACTCGGGACGCCAGCATGCAATTTAACCCATTAAAACAATATGTTAACGAAATTAGGCCGCGCTACCGGATGGATTCGTCACAATTCATACAAGCCGTTACTTGCGCCTTATCTGTGTCAAATCGCACTTTCTAGCGCACTGGCCAATTGCTATAATGCTTTCATAACAAATAGCTAAACCAGAACAATAAGGTACCAGGACATGTCCATAGTGCCGCGCCGCATCAAAGCGCTGATGATTCTTGTGTTGTTGTCGCTGACATTTCTGGGCGGCTGCGCGAGCACGAACCCGCGTGACCCGCTAGAGCCCATGAACCGGGCCATCTACAGCTTCAACGACGGCGTGGACAACGCGATCATCAAACCCGTGGCCGAAGGTTATCGAGCGGTGTTGCCCGAGTTTGCGCGCACCGGCATCAGCAACTTTTTTTCCAACATCAA
>CAMDDY010000169.1 GCA_945893125.1 Bordetella parapertussis | reverse complement strand
AATCACCAAAAAAGACATCTCTGCCGCCATGCACTACCTCAACCATCGCCCCAGAAAATGCCTCGGCTTCAAAACACCCCACGAAGTCTTCTGGAAGAAGCTACACTCGCATCATAACGCGGTTGCACTTCAGACTTGAATCCGCCTGTGATCGACAGCGTCGTGCTGCCAAAATAATAAGTAAGTAAGAAGTAAGCAAGAAGTAAGAACCGTCAGCCACATCGACTGCACACGCAAGTGTGCAGTCGAACCACCTCTGTCAGGTACGACGAATACCGAATCAACAAGGAGCCTATCGCATGCCTATTTCCGTAGAGAACGCATTAAAGGACACACAGGTTACGTTAAAGGTACTAAAGGCGTTAACCGAAAACAGTTTCGATTCGATACTCATCGCAGACGCAACCGAAGACTCAAAGATCATTTATGCGAACAAAGCGTTCAAAAAACTCACCGGCTACGATCCGCGCGAGGTTCTGGGAAAAACGCCGGGCATTTTACAGGGCGCCGCTACCGACAAAGCCGTTATTACACGACTCTCGAAGTGCCTGAAGAAAAACACCACGTTCGAAGGCAAGGCCATTAACTACAGGAAGGATGGCACGCCTTTTATCATGCACTGGCGCGTTCTGCCGGTGAGCGTTGGTCGGCAAACCAAGGTTTGGGTTGCCATCCAGCGCGCAGGCTAAGAAATTCTTCGTAAACGACTTCGTTCGCCCGCCAGATGCAACCCTACCTGAGTCGCGCCACGCTAACTGCGTGCAAAGTATTCATCGTCGCAGGCAACACGCTGACCTTGATCGGCTGCCTGGGCCTACTGCTGGTGGCCAGTGGGCTACTGAAACACGAGTTGTTCGCCATCGGCATCTCGTCGGGCATACGGGTTATTGGGTCGGTGGCAATCGCCGGTTGTCTATTGAGCGCCATCGGCTATGGCGTTGTGGACTATCAAAGCAAATAACCCTCTGGGAGCAAGCGCATGTTCAGAAAATCTGATTTCTTCATTCTGTTAGCGGTAATGATTTCGTTCTCTATTTCCGCCTATCTGTGGTTCGTCGAGCAAGATGGTGAGCAGGCGATTTTCACCGCGATCTGGATACCCTCGATTTTTGGCTTCGGCATCTATTTTAAGGTAGCAGCTTTACTGGGAAGGGGGCGCTAATGGCCATCGACTTGCTGGTAATGGGCGCTATCGTATTTGCGTTAATTCTTCTCGGTGTCGGCTATACGATTATTGAATTTCAAAAAGAGAAGTAGCCTGCCATCGCGAGAAATGGAAATCAAGATTTGCAATTCCTCAACGCCCAATGGCGCTGCAATAACATGAGCCTGTATGATGCTTGAGGCGCGTTTGCCATTGCCCGCGATAATACTGGGTGTCGGCGGTACATTGCCATTCTTGGCGTTGAACGCCCTCATCGCGTTTGGTCCTGAGAGTTGGTATGGCTATTGGCTGGTAGCGCTTTCCTACTATGGCGCTGTTATCCTGGCATTCGTCGGCGCGCTGCACTGGGCTTTTGCCCTGAAGCGAGCCGCGCTCCGTGGCAAGGCATGGCTGCAATATGGATTCAGCGTCACCCCCGCATTGATTGCATGGCTGTCCTTGCTTTTCCCGGTATGGACAGCGCTGCAATTGCAAGCGGTTGGCTTGCTGGCCTGTTACGCGTTCGACCGCAACATGGCGCGTTTCGACCCGGTGCCTGCATGGTTCCTGGGCATGCGCGAGGTGCTAACTTTGGTCGGCGCGGCATCGCTAATCTTCGCGAGCCGGGTATGAGCACGCCTTCTTGTCAGCGGGGTTCGGAACCCGCGTATTTCTGGGGTTACGCGGAAAGCGGGAATAGCTTATGCTTACTCGACGGACACGCCTTTTTCCTAAAGACGATTTTTCTTGCCTGATCAAAAGGATACGCTTGATGCGACACGCGGTGACAGCTTTGGATGGCTGGCCATGATGGGCGGTATGCCGGTTTTCGGCGCGCGGTTCATCCCCATTTTTCGGCGGATTTACAACCCCGGCAACACTTCTTGGCAAAACAAAATCGGGACGCTTATGGATGATCCAAGATGTTGTGGTACAGGCGCATGCATCATCAATGCAGCCGGCGATTGCTGGTGTGGTCAAAAATGGGACGGCAGTAAAATGTGCCATCCGAACCCGCACGGCATGAGCCAAAAAGACTGCGCTGAAAAGGCAAACGAAACCGATGGCGGTTTACCTCGCGCATGCGATGCGCAACCGACAAATAGTTGATCGGCGCCTGTGGCAGGCTGCTAATATTGGCCCGCCCACTTGGCAGGCAACCATTTCCACTTAATCGCTCGGGCAGCGTAATGCCGAAAAACAGAATTGTCGGGTTTCGGTACGAGGTCCCTAAGATGCACCCCAAGATTCAAAGTGCCGCACGACTTATCCTTCTGGCGTTGCTCGGTGGTTGCGCCACCAGCGAACCGCTGAACCCGGCCTATTTCCAGATCGATGCGGGCAATCTGCCGCCGGCAGATATCACGCTCAATATCCCCGGCCTGGGCCCATGCACCGACAACCCTGATCGCCGCCTGCAACTGAATTCGACTCAGCCGGTTCATGTGCTGGTGCATGGCTGTTTCGGCTCGTCAGGCCAGTTCCGCGGCTTAGCCCAGGTATTGGCGTTCCACGGCCAGCAGACGGCGTGTTTCACCTATGATGACCGCGCCGGCCTTACGGACAGTGCTATCGAACTTCGTCGCGCCGTCGATCAGCTCGCGCAGCAAACCCAGGCACCGCGAATCACGGTGATCGGCCACAGCCAGGGTGCGCTGGTGGCGCGCAAATCGCTCACCGAACTTCCGCTCGCGCCGCCAAGTCGCCGCGCCGAATTGGATCTGGTGACGATCTCAGGCCCGTTTGACGGCATCGCGGCCGCGAAGACCCGCGGTCGCACCTGGTTGTACCCGCTCACACTGGGTCTGCTGCCATTGAGTTGTTACGCGGTGACCGGTGCCAAGTGGGCGGACATCACCTTCTCATCGCGCTTTATCCGCGAGCCTGGGCCATTGGCGCCGCAAGTCAGCCGCCATCTTAAGATCGACACCGACGAGCGCGGCACCTGCCAGCGCGAGGAAGGCGGGCGCTGCGTGCAGAGCGACGATGTTTTTTCGCTCAGTGAGCAGCGCAATGCACGGGTGGAAACCGACCCACGTGCGCGGCGCGTGGAACTGCGTGCCGGCCACGTGGAGATTGTGGGCGACAAGCGTGTGGCGCCGTCCAAGCTGATTGCAGTCCTGCAGGAACAAGGTGTGATCCGCCCGACCGAGCCGGAGCGGCGCACCGCGTTCAGCCAACTGCTGGCGCGCGTTTATCAGCTTGATCCGCGCTTGAATGAAGATGTCGTTGAGAAGCCAAGACAACGTTAGGTTGACGCCTCATCAGGCGCATGCGCTTTCAGGTCGTTGCGGAAATGATCCAATACTTGCTGGGCCAGTTGCCTGCCACTGAGCCAGGCGCCTTCCACCGTGCCGCCGTTGAGCCAGTCGCCGCACAATCCGATACCCGCTTCGGCGTCCCATACGCATCCTTTACTCAGCGCAGGATCGGTGCTGGCATAGCGCCAGCGATGTGCCGTCCACGCTTCGGGCGCGGGCGCCCCCAACTGGCCGAAGGCCTGCAATAGCGAGTCGGCTACGCTGTCAGCGTCTTGTTCCAAATGGGCGTCGCTCCAGTCGGCGCTGGCATGGAGTACCCACGTTTCCTGTCCGCCGCGTCCCGGTTTGCTGCTATCACGGGCAACCCAGCGCAGAGGGCCGAAATTGACGAAGGCAGCATCAAACGGCAGTGCCAGTGGTGCTTCAAAACGCACCATCAGGCACCAGCAGCCGCGCATGTGGGCGCTGTTCGCCACGGCTGCCAGTTCGGGCGCCGGTGCCTGCAGCAGCCTTGCCGCCTGCGGAGCGGGTAACGCGAGCAATACCGCATCGAAGCGCTTATCCAGCCAGCCACTCGCGGCAGAATACAAATACCAGCCTTCTGCCTGCCGCGCTATGCGCTGGATGGTTGTTTGGGTTGTCAATGCCAGCGTGTCACACACAAAATGGGCCGGTGTTGTCATTCGTGGAACGCCGACAAAACGCTCCATGATCTGATCCTGAATAGACAAATTGCCGCCGCCCAGCACTTGCAATCGGGGAGCCCACAATTGCGCCACGCCCGCCTGTTGCCAGCGCGCCACTTCCGCCCGAAACGCGGGGTCTTGCGCGGTAAAGTATTGAGCGCCGTGATCGCATTGCCATTCGTTGGCGCGGCGAGTGCTCATCCGGCCAGCCGGCCCCGTGCTTTTGTCGAACAGACTGACTTTCACGCCGGCTTGCTGGAGAGAATGAGCACAAGAAACGCCGGAGATGCCGGCGCCGATTATGGCCAAATGGGTCGTGTGCTCCATAGGGGTCATTCCGGTATTCGATAAACTTTATTTGAACTGCAGATTCGATTTTTCTGCCACGGTATGCATATCCTTGTCACCGCGGCCAGAGAGATTGACCAACAGGATTTGATTCAGTTTCATGCGCGGCGCGATTTTTGCCGCATACGCCAGCGCATGGCTCGACTCCAGCGCCGGGATAATGCCTTCGAGCCGGCACAGATCATGAAACGCCTGTAGCGCTTCATCGTCGGTGACGGCAACGTATTCGGCGCGTCCGCTGTCTTTTAACCACGCATGCTCCGGGCCGACGCCGGGGTAATCGAGGCCGGCGGAAATGGAATGGGTTTCGCTGATCTGGCCGTTCTCATCCTGAAGCAGATAGGTGCGGTTGCCGTGCAGCACGCCGGGCCTGCCTGCGGTGAGGGTGGCTGAGTGTTTGCCGCTTTCGAGGCCATGCCCCGCCGCCTCCACGCCGATCAAACGCACACCAACGTATTGCAGATACGGGTGAAAAATACCGATCGCGTTGGAGCCGCCGCCCACGCAAGCGATTACCGCATCGGGTTGGCGTCCGGCCAGTTCCGGCATCTGCTCTAAAGACTCGCGGCCGATCACCGACTGAAAATCACGCACCATCATCGGATACGGATGCGGCCCGGCTACCGTGCCGATGATGTAGTAGGTGTTCTCGACGTTGGTCACCCAGTCGCGCATCGCTTCGTTCAGCGCGTCCTTCAGCGTTTTGGAGCCGCTTTCCACCGGCACCACCGTCGTGCCCAGCAACTTCATGCGATACACGTTTTGCGCCTGACGCTTCACGTCTTCGGATCCCATGTAGACCACGCATTCCATGCCGTAGCGCGCGGCAATGGTGGCAGTGGCCACGCCGTGCTGACCGGCGCCGGTCTCAGCGATCACGCGCGGCTTGCCCATGCGTTTGGCGAGCATGGCCTGGCCGATGACGTTGTTGATTTTGTGTGCGCCGGTGTGATTCAAATCCTCGCGCTTCAAGTACACCTGTGCGCCGCCGAAGTGCTCCGACCAGCGCTTGGCGTGATACACCGGGCTGGGACGGCCCACATAATGTTTGAGTTCGTACTCGAACTCGGCGACAAACGCCGGGTCGTGCTGATAGCGTGCGTAAGCCGCTTTCAATTCGTCGAGAGCGTCCATCAGCGTCTCGGCGACAAATGCGCCGCCATAGGGGCCAAAGTGTCCTTGCAGGTCGGGCAGATCAACGATTTTCATGCGGCATGCCGCCTTTCGGTTGGGTGATGTTGTTTTGCGGCGGCGTATCGGGCCAGCGTCACCAGCCGCGCCGCCGCGTGATCGACGATGGGCGCGGGATAGTCGCGCCCGATGAGGATGCCGGTGCGTTTTTGCTCTGCGGCGTTCATCAGCCACGGTGCGTGTATGAATTTGTTTTCGCAGGCGGCCAATTGCGGCAGGTACTTGCGGATGAACTTGCCTTCCGCATCGAATCTCTCTGACTGCGTGACCGGATTAAAAATGCGGAAATACGGCTGTGCATCGCAGCCGGTGGAAGCCGCCCATTGCCAGCCGCCGTTATTCGCCGCCAGATCAAAATCATTCAACTGCCGCGCGAAGTAACGCTCGCCCCAGCGCCAGTCGATATGCAAATCCTTCACCAGAAACGACGCGCTGACCATGCGCAGCCGGTTGTGCATATAGCCGGTGGTGTTCAGTTGCCGCATGGCCGCATCCACCAGCGGATAGCCGGTGCGCCCATCGCACCACGCGTTGAAGCGCGCCGTATCGTTATCAAAGCGCACGCTGTCGAACGCCGGGCGGAACGCCTGCGTAACGACTTGCGGATGATGATGCAGGATCATGAAATAAAAATCGCGCCAGATCAGTTCATTCAGCCACGTTTGCGCGCCGCGCCCACCGAGTTGCGTGCGTTCCCACGCGGCCCGCGCCAGCACACGGATGGAAATCGTGCCAAAGCGCAGATGCACCGACAGATACGAGGGGCCTTTAACCGATGGAAAATCTCGCGTTTCGTGGTAGTGCTCGATGCGCTCCAGAAAATCATCGAACAGCGCCGCCGCACCTGACATGCCGGGCTTCAATGCCGACAGTGGCGCATCCGGCCGACGAAAACCCATGCTTTCAAGGCTGGGTAGTTCTTCCGCGTCGCGCGCGTTGAACCGCGCAAGCCGGTCGAGACGTTGCTCTGACGGATGTGGTGCAAGGTCATTCTGCGTGAGCTGCCGCAGCCACGCGTTTTTATAGGCGGTGAACACCGAAAACGGTTGCCTTTCCTGGGTCAGCACCTCATTTTTCTCGAAAATCACCTGATCCTTGCAGGTAATAAACGCGATGCCGCGTTTGCCGAGCGCGGCGCTCACCGCGGCGTCACGGGTTAGCGCCGCCGGTTCGTAGTCGTGATTGGCGTAGACGGACGCCGCGTGCAATTTTGCCGCCAGCGCCGGTAAGGTGTCGCCGGCGTGCCCATGCAGCACGATCAATGCGGAACCCTGCTCGACCAGCGCCGCATGCAGTTGCACGAGACTTTCCCGGATAAACCACACCCGGCGATCAGCGCGATCGTCCAGCGCATCGAGGATGTCGCGGTCGAACACAAACACGCAATACGCCCTCCGGGCGTCACGCAACGCCCGGAAAAGCGCGTGGTTATCCTCAAGGCGTAGGTCGCGGCGCAGCCAGACCAAGGCGCTTGTATCTGAGGTGCTAGTTTGTCCCGTTTCGGGCACGTCATTATCCTAAATGATTTATATTTTGTCCAGAACAAAAATGATTAAATGGTATCATATAGTGAATAATGAACTTAAACAACTAATAATGTCATAGACAATATGAAAATTGCCCCAAGTCAGACCCATTTGGTAAACATCAGTTCCGTCGAGCGCGACACCGGCCTGTCGAAAGACACCTTGCGCATGTGGGAGCGCCGCTACGGGTTTCCCAATCCGTCCCGCGACAGCAAGGGCGAGCGGGTGTATCCGGCGGAGCAACTGGAAAAACTGCGAGTCATCCGGCGGTTGATGGATAGTGGTTTTCGTCCGGGCAAGGTGGTGGCGGAGTCGCTCGAAGCGCTGACCGCGCGCATACAGGCATTGCCGGCCGGCGCGCAGCGCAGCGGCGTTGAACACGCGATGGCGGACGAGGCTTTGCGTCTGCTCAAGGCGCACCAGTTGGCGGAGTTGCGCCAGTTACTTTCGCATGCGCTGATGCGGCAGGGCTTGCAACGCTTCGTGCTGGAGGTGGTGGCGCCGCTGAACGAATTGGTCGGCAATGCGTGGATTGAAGGCCGCATCGAAATTTTTGAAGAACATCTCTACTCCGAACAGATACAGCATTTGCTACGACACACCATCGGCTCGATGTCCGAGGCCGGGCAGGGGCCGCGCGTGCTGCTGACCACGCTGCCGGGCGAGCAGCACAAGCTTGGTTTGTTGATGGCGGAAGCTTTCCTGTCGGTCGAGGGCGCGCAGTGCATCTCGCTCGGCGTGCAGACGCCCGCCTGGGACATCGTGCAGGCGGCGCGAGCGCATCACGCGGATATCGTGGCGCTGTCGTGCAGTCAGGCGGTGCCCGCGCACTTGGTATGCGACGGGCTCGCCGATTTGCGCCGGCAACTGGATGCAAATATTGCACTGTGGGCCGGCGGAAGCCTTTGGCAACACGCGCGCAAATCCGTGCCCGGCGTCAATACGCTGGTCTCGCTGGCCGATATTCCCGCCGCGCTGGAAACGTGGCGTATGCGCGCGCAAGTCCAACCGAGAACCATAGCGAGAAATCAGCCATGAGCAAGACCGCCGGAAAAGCCATCGGCTGGGCCGAACAGGGTTTAATCCCGGATGCGGCAATACGTGCCGGTATCCGTCGACTGCTGGCGCGGCGCCTGATCGAGATCAACACCGGGGATGCCGAGGCGTCCGCGGCAACCAGCGCCGCCTTTGTCGCGCACATGAACGCCTCGGCGGTGGCGGAGCTGCCGGGCAAGGCTAATGAGCAGCACTATGAAGTGCCCGCTGCATTCTTCAATGAAACGCTGGGCATGCATCGCAAGTACAGCTCGTGCTATTGGGGGCCTGGGGTATCCAATCTTGACGATGCGGAGTCCGCCGCGCTGCGCATTACCGCTGAACGCGCCGAACTGGCCGACGGCATGCGCATTCTTGAACTGGGCTGCGGTTGGGGGTCACTGTCGTTATGGATGGCGCGCCACTACCCGCGCGCCCGTATTACCGCGGTGTCCAACTCGCAATCACAGCGCAGCCATATCGAGGCCATGGCGCGGTTTCGCGGCCTCGACAATCTGCAAGTGATTACTTACGACATGAACCAGTTCGACGCCGCTGAGCGCTTTGACCGCGTGGTATCGGTGGAAATGTTTGAACACATGCGCAACTGGCATGAACTGTTTCGCCGGGTGAGCGGCTGGCTCAATCCGGGCGGGCGCTTTTTCATGCATGTGTTCGCGCATCGCACCACCCCGTACCTGTTTGTCGAGCGCGACGCGAGCGACTGGATGAGTCGCCACTTCTTCGCCGGCGGCATGATGCCGAGCGATGATCTGGCACTGCATTTTCAGGATCATCTGCGGTTTATCCAGCGCTGGCGCTGGGACGGCATACATTACGAGCGCACCGCCGATGCGTGGCTTGCCAACATGGATGCCCGGCGCGCCGCGGTGATGTCTGTTCTTGAACAAACCTATGGCAAAGAACACGCCGCGCAATGGTGGATGCGCTGGCGTATCTTTTTCATGTCGTGCGCGGAGTTGTTCGGCTACGACCGCGGCCAGCAGTGGTGGGTTAGCCACTATTTGTTCGAACCGCGAAAATGACCGCGCCCGCCATGCCCGCCATGATCGCCAACGTCGTCTTGTTTCAGGCGGGCTGGTTTGCGTGCGTGCTCGGCGCCGCCAGGGGAGAAGCGTGGATCGGCGTCGCGGCAGCCGCAGCGGTGGTGGCGTGGCATGGACTGCGGGCCGCTCGCGCGCGCACGGAGATCGCGCTGATCGCCATCACCATACTGATCGGTGCGCTGTGGGATAGCGCTGTATCGCTGCTGGGCTGGATAAATTACGCGCCGCAAGAACGCGTGCAGGACTTTGCGCCGCTCTGGATACTGGCGATGTGGGCGCTTTTCGCCACCACGCTGAATGTATCGATGCGCTGGCTCAAGCAGCGCCTGAAACTCGCTTTGCTGCTGGGCGCGGTGGGCGGCCCGTTGTCTTATTGGGCGGCGGAAAGGCTGGGCGCGGTGCAATTTGTCGAGCCGCTTGCCGCGGTGACGGCGCTGGCCGTGGGCTGGGGACTGATCATGCCCGCGCTCATGCTGTTGTCGCGCGTCTGGGACGGC
>CAMDDY010000168.1 GCA_945893125.1 Bordetella parapertussis | reverse complement strand
GAGTCCGGGCACGGGCGACCAGCCGACGATGATCGGTTTCTCGGTGCGCTTGGCAATGTCCAGAAACTTCGGCAGCCATTCTTTCAGCACCGGGCCGCCCGCGCTGCGCACATGCAGCATGTCCCAGTTGGGTTCATCGACAATGATTTCCAGCACCGTGTGCTGTTTGCCATACACCGGCGTGGTGTCGATCGGGTTGCCGCGCGAGCCGTAGTCGGCGACCACGGCTTTTAGTTTCTCTGCGGTGTCCTCCGTGGGCAGCGGCAGTTGTAAGCCGTTGCGTTCGTAGGCTTCCGCCGTCATCACGCCCCAGCCGCCCGAGCCGGTCAACACGCCGATGTTGCGGCCCTTGGGGTAGCGCCCGCCGAGTACCAGCTTGGCCACGTCGGCCATCTCATGCAGATCCTGCACTTCAATGAAACCGCCTTCGCGAAACGCTGCCTTGAACAACGTGTAATCGGCGGTGAGTTTACCGGTGTGTGAACCCGCCGCGCGCCGTCCAGCGCCGCTGTTACCGACCTTGAGCAGAATAATCGGCTTGCCCAGTTGCAGCGCGCGCTGCCCGAGTTCGCGCAGCTTGACGCCCTCGGTGCTCGATTCGAGATACGCAAGGATCAACTGCACGTCGTCCTGACCCAGGAGCGTGTGGCAGAAATCGAAAAAATTCAGATCCGCTT
This sequence comes from Bordetella parapertussis, assembly GCA_945893125.1. Classification (GTDB taxonomy): domain Bacteria; phylum Pseudomonadota; class Gammaproteobacteria; order Burkholderiales; family SG8-41; genus UBA5216. Next base: position 9,106 of record CAMDDY010000168.1, on the reverse strand, counting down.
CATTGCCGCACGACACGATGTAGCGCGAATCCACGCCGCGCGCGTGCGCGTGCGCCAGCATGGAGAGGCCCACGCCGCCGCTTTGCGACACCACCGCCACCGGGCCGGGTTCGAGGCTTTTGTCGTACAACGCACCACCAAAGGCGCAGAACGCGCGCGTGTCGATGTTGGCGACACCGATGCAATTAGGGCCGACCACGCGCACGCCGCTTTCCTGGATGGCGGAGTCCAACTCGCGCTGCATCGCCATGCCGGCCGCGCCGATTTCCGCGAAGCCGCCGGCGAGCACCACCGCAAACGGAATGCCAGCCTTGCCGCAATCACGCAACGCCTGCGGTACTTGCGCGGCGGATACGGCCACCAGCGCCACGTCGCACGGGCCAGGAATCGATTGTGTATCCGGGTAGGCTTTGACGCCTTGCACTTCATCGCGCTTGGGGTTTACCGGATAAATTTTTCCGGTGTAGCCCGCTTCGAGCATCAGGCGCAGCGGTTGTCCGCTGATGGAGGTGTTGTTGCTGGAGGCGCCGATGATGGCGATGGATTGCGGCGTGAGCAGGCGCGTTAGGTCTATGTGGGGGCGGGTGGTCATGGTGTTTAGAAGGGTAATCGAGCGTGGAGCGCACCCCCTTGTCGTTCCCGCGCAGGCGGGAACCCATAACACCGTACCACTCGCGACGGCTTATGGATTCCCGCCTACGCGGGAATGACGGGTGTGGTTTTGATTCTTGGTTGGGTAAAAGAAAGGTTGGTTCAGGGCCGCATCGTAAACGAAGCCGGCCCCGGCGTCAGCAACGGTTCCGCCAGACGGACAAACTCGCACAGCAGTTTGCGTGAATCGCGCGGATCGATGATTTCTTCGACCCAAAAGGTTTCCGCCGACCGGAACGGCGAGCGCAATTTATTCAGCCGGTCTTCAATTTCGGCGAGCTTTGCTTTCGGATCAGCCGCCGCATCCAGATCAGCGCGATACGCGGCCTCAATCCCCCCTTCAAGCGGCAGCGAGCCCCAGTGCCCCGATGGCCACGCGTAGCGCAGCGACAATCGCCCCGGCGGCTGATGCAGCGCGCCCGCCACGCCGAACACATTGCGCACGATAATCGTACACCACGGCACGGTGCATTGATCGATGGCGGTCATCGCGCGCACGCCCGCGCGGATGGTGGCGGTTTGTTCGGCTTGCAGGCCGACGAGAAAACCGGGGCAATCTACGAGATGCACCACGGGAATATGAAACGTCTGCGCCAGATCAACAAAGCGAATAATTTTGGCGCACGCATCCGCCGTCCATGCGCCGGCGTAGTGGTACGGGTCGCCCGCCATCACCGCGACCGAGCGGCCTTCGATGCGCGCGAAACCCGTGATGATCGAGCGGCCAAACTGTGACCCCATTTCAAAGAATGAATCACCATCCACCAGCGTCTCGATGATCGGACGCATCTTGTAAACTTTGCGGCGGTCTTTCGGAATCACTTTCAGCAATGCGTCATCATTGCGCAATGCATCGTCCTGATAAGGCACGACCCGCGGCGTGTTATGAATCGACGGCGGCAAGTAAGACAAAAACCGCCGCGCGCAGGCGAACGCTTCTTCTTCCGTATCCACCGCGTGATCCACCGCACCCGCCTTGCACTGAATCTGCCAGCCGCCGAGTTCCTGCTTGCTGAGTTTTTGCCCGATGCGTTCCACCACCGGCGGTCCGGCGACAAACATCGCGGAAGTCGCTTTCGTCATCACCGAGTAATGGCTCGCGGCGAGCCGCGCCGCGCCCAGTCCCGCAACAGAACCCAACCCCAGCGCCACCACCGGCACCGTGCCGAGATTCACCGACGCCAAGTGATAACCGGCAGTGCCCGCCACGCGCCCCGGCAGATTGGCGCGCCCGGTAGTTTCTATCGTTTTGACCGAACCGCCGCCGCCCGATCCTTCGATGATGCGCACGATGGGCAAACGAAACTCGTTCGCCATCTGCTCCGCCATCACGGTTTTTTCCTTGATGGTGGCGTCGGCCGAACCGCCGCGCACGGTGAAATCATCGCCGCACACCACCACCGGCTTGCCATCGATCAAGCCGCGCCCGAATACACAGTTGGCGGGCTGCAAAGCCGTGAGATTGCCAGCGTCGTCGTAGCGCGCCGTACCGGCGATGGCGCCGACTTCGTGAAACGTGTCTTGATCGAGCAAGGCATCGATGCGCTCGCGCACCGTCAGTCGTCCGCCGTCGTGCTGGCGCTTCACTTTATCCGCGCCGCCCATTTGTTTGGCGAACGCTTCGCGTGCGCGCAGTTCATCGAGTTCGGGTTGCCAAGTCATGGGGTAATGACAGGTTATGGGATCGTATGCAACGCGGCGCGTCCGTCAGGCACGGCGTCGGCGACGAGGCGTTGGTCGAAGGTGGCCAGTTGTCCGCCGTGGGCGCGTGCCAGCGCAAGCAGGTAGCTATCTGTTATCTGCGCGCTGCTGAGCAGCCGTTCGCTGTTGATGTGCTTGCCATCCAGCAGACTGATATCGTCCTGCCAGAAAGCATGGCCGGACAACTTGCAAAATTGCGCCATGATGTCGATCGCCAATCCAGGCGAACCAACACAATTGGGATATTTCGGGTGGGTGACGATACGGATGACGCCGGTTTCAGTCAACGGACAGCTTGCCCAGTTTTTCCGTCCGCGCGCCTTGAACCAAGCGTGCGCGGGGTCATGATGTATATGCGCCGGATCAATCAGCGCGATCAGCACGTTGACGTCAAGCAGGTAGGTGGTCAACGCGGCTACGGTAATTCGTCGCGCAGCGTGTTGACCATTTCCAGCGTTACCGGGCCGGCATTGGCGTTGACCGGCAGCAGCGGAACGCCATCACGCAGTTTTCCGCTGGCCGCGGGCCGTAGCGATAGTCGCGCCAGTTCGGAGACCACCGCGCCTACGGTCTTGTTTTGCCGGGCGGCCAGCCCTTTTGCGGCAGCCAAAACGTCGTCATCAATGGCCAGTGTGGTGCGCATAAAAGTCTCTCCCTGTATCATACATCAAACATCATACATCAAATTGCGGAAATGGGTCTTCAGAAGTTCGTGTATTGCAGCTAGGTCTTTCTCGAATAATTAAATAATATATAATAAAAACAAATACTTATGGAAATACACGGCTTTTTGAATTTGTCAGGCGCAATAGGCGCATCGTTGCTGACAGGGACGCTGGCGGCGCAGCCCGCGCCCGCAGGATCGGGGCAGCCGTGGCCGGCCAAGCCCATCAAGTTCGTCATGACCGCGCCGGCCAGCAGTTCCATCGATGTCATCGGCCGCATCCTCGGCGACAAACTCAAAGACAGTTTGAAGCAGCCCATCGTGATTGAAAACCGCGCCGGTGCGGGTGGCACCATCGCCACCGACTTTGTTGCCAAGAGCGGGCCGGATGGCTACACCATGGTGCTGTCGTTCAACGGGCCGCTGGCATTCGGCCCGCATCTTTACGCGAAGCTGCCGTACGATCCGTTGAAGGACTTGATTCCGGTCATCACCACCACCCGCCAGCCCAATGTGCTGGCGGTGAGCAGCGCGGTGGCCGCCACGTCATTGAAAGAACTCATTGCGCAGGCCAAGGCCAACCCCGGCAAGTTAAGTTATGCCTCCGTGGGCAACGGCAGTTCGTCGCATCTGTCGATGGAGTTGCTGAAATCAATGGCGGGCATCGACATCGTTCACGTACCGTTTAACGGCTCGCCGCCCGCGATTGCATCGGTGGCGAGCAACGACACGCAGTTGTTGTTTGCAGTGCCGACCGCGATCACGGCGCTTGCCAAAGTGGGCAAAGTGAAATTGCTCGCGGTATCGGGCGCCGCGCGTTACGCACTGACACCGGATTTGCCCACGGTGGCCGAAGCGGGCTTGCCGAAGTTCGAGGCATTGGCATGGAACGGCGTGCTGCTGCCAGCGGGCACACCAGCAGAAATCGTCGCGCGCCTGAATCGCGAATTCAACGCTGCGTTGAACAACGCCGATGTGCGCGCACGGCTAAACAGCGCGGGTTTGGAACCAGTAGGTGGCGCGGCAGAAGCATTTCGCCACCTCATCCAATCCGAAAGCGACAAATGGGGACCGATCATCCGGCGCATCGGCGCGCGAGTGGATTGAGTGCACGCCGTTCTGCGAATCCGCGTAAAGTAGCGCCCTGGATAACAAGGAGAAATCATGTCCGACGAAGACCTGAAAGCCGAACTCGAACGCCTGCGCAACGAAAACGCCGCGCTGAAAAAGGGTGCTGCCACCGGTATTTCCATGAAGGTGAGCGAGAAAGGCGCGCTGTCGATTTACGGCATGGGGCGTTTCCCCGTCACGCTGTATAAAGAGCAGTGGTTGAAGCTGATGGATATGTCGGATCAGATTCGCGGCTTTATCGCGGCGAACGATGACAAGCTGAAAACCAAGGGTTAGATTTATGAAAACCATCGACCGCCAATCGCCTGCGAGCCGCTGGCGATACGCCATGCGTGCGTGGGGCGGATGGTGTATCGCGTGCTTGTTTGTATTGATCGTGCCGCCGGCGTCCGCCGCGGACTATCCATCTAAACCGGTGCGCTTCGTGGTGCCGTATGCGCCGGGCGGCAGCTCCGACGTGATCGCGCGCCTGATCGGGCAGAAACTCGGCGAATCGCTGGGGCAGACCTTCGTTGTCGACAATCGTCCGGGCGCGGGCAGCATGATCGGTACCGACGTGGTGGCGAAATCGCTCGCGGATGGCTACACGATACTGCTCTCCGACATGCCGCACACCATCAACCCCAGCGTGTATGCCACCGTGCCGTACGATCCCATCAAGGATTTTTCGCCGGTGACGGTGGTGGGTACTTCGCCGCTGTTTTTGTTCGTGCATCCTTCGCAAGCGTTGACACTGCGCGATTTCATCGCGGCGGCGAAATCACAGCCGTCGAAGCTCGCGTTTGGCTCGGGTGGCAACGGCACGGCGAGCCACCTGATGGGTGAACTATTCCAGATCGGCGCGGGCGTGAAGCTCACGCACGTGCCGTACAAGGGCGCGGGCCCGGCGATGGGTGATGTGGTGGCCGGGCAAATTCCCGCGACCTTCACCAGCATGGCCACCGCCGCGCCGCATGTGCAGGGCGCGCGCGTCCGCACGCTGGCGGTGACCAGCGCAAAGCGGCTAACCCCCTTGCCCAACGTGCCGACGTTCGAGGAGAGCGGTGTCACGGGTATGGTGATTTCGCACTGGTGGGCGGTGATGGCGCCGGCGGGCGTGCCCAAACCGGTGGTGGAAAAACTGCGTGCCGCGATTGTGCAGGCGCTGGCGTCACGTGATTTGCGCGAGCGTTATGCGGTGCTGTCGGTTGATCCGGTGACCAGCACGCCCGATGAGTTGCGCAAGCTGCTCGAAACAGATGTGAGCCGCTGGCGCGGCATCGTCAAAAGCGCCGGCATCAAACTACAGTGAGGTTGCAATGCGTGACGAATTGAACGACGCTTTCACGCAGGCGCTCGGCGCGCTCGCCGGCGACCGCCAACTGTGGAGCGATTTTAATGCGTTGTGCGATTGCGGCGGGCGCATGGCCGGCAGCGACTCCGAGCGGCGCGGCATAACCACCGCCCACGCCGCGCTCGGTGCGATTGGGCGCGGTGCGTTGTCGCTCGAACCGGTGCGTTACGCGGGCTGGCGGCTTGATCGCGCACAACTCAATATCGCGCCCGACGGCGCCGCGCTTGCCTGCACCGCGCTGGTCGGTGCGCAATCGACGCCGCCACAGGGCATAGAGGCCGAGGTGATCGATCTTGGGCGCGGCACGCCCGAACAGTTCGAGCAGCGCGCGGGCGAGATCGCGGGCCGCATTGTGCTGGTGTCGCACGAATATCCGTTCATGGCGGGCCACATCCACCGTCGCCGCAAATACAACGCGGCCATGGAACGGGGCGCGGTGGGCATCATCATCGCCAACCCGGTGGCCGGCACCGGCACCACCTGCGGCTCGTCGGGTCGCGGCGGAAAGGCGGGTATCCCGGCAGTGGCGACGGATTGGGAATCCGCCGCGCGTCTGCGCGGCATGACGCGTCCGCGTGTGCGCATCGTCATTGAAGGCGAAGATTTCGACGCGACGACGCAGGTAGTGGTGCTCGACCTGCCCGGCACAAGCGATGAACGCGTGGTGTTAAGCGCGCACATCGACGGCCACCATCTCGCCGAGAGTGCGATGGACAACGCCACGGGCGTCGCGGGGGCCATCGCCATTGCACGCGCGGTCGCGCCGTATACTGCCCATTGCCTGCGCGGCCTGCGCGTGTGCCTTTTCAGTGCCGAGGAATGGGCGCTCGCCGGATCGAAGGAATACCTCGCGCGGCTGACGCCCGGCGAACTCAATCGCATCGTGCTCAATGTCAATCTCGACACCATCGCCGGCGGCGCGCGGCTCACCGCGCTCACCAGCGAGTTTCCCGCACTGGATGGTTTTGTGCAGGATGCGGCGGCGGACATTGGCATGCCGCTCGAGACCTATCGCCCGATGATGTCGAATTCAGACCATTACAACTTCGCGTTGCAAGGCATACCGGCGTTGCGTCTCGTTGCCGGATTCGACGACCCAGCTTCCAACGTGCGGCACATTCTTACGCCTGCCGACACGCGTGACAAAGTCGCAGCGGGTGAACTCAAGGCGTCGGCGATACTGGCGGCGGCGATTGTGTGGCGCGGCCTTAACGCGACGGATGCGGAAATGGCTGCTTTGAAAAGCGGTCGGCAAGGCTGAGCGGCTCGACTATGGATCGCCGCTTATTCCTGTTTGCCTCCGTTACGGGTCTTGCAGCGGCCGGCGGCGCTCACGCATGCATCTGGGATCGCGACACGCTCGCCATGGAGCGCGAGCGGTTTCCGACGACGCTGGAACTCATTACCGGTAAATTCCTGCGCCGCTCGCGCGAACTGTACCTTTGGCGTATCGCCAACCGCACCGAGCGGCTAAAGAGCGAACCGGAGAATTTGGCGCTGTCGGATGACCTCGCGGTGGCCTACGACAAAACCGGGCAGCACGACAAGGCCATCGCGCTCGCCAAATCGATGCGCGACAAAAAACCGGGGCGCTACGAAACCGAAGCCAATCTCGGCACGTTCTACATACACGCGGGAAACCGCGAGCAGGGACTCGCGCATATCCGTGTAGCGATCAAAATCAACCCCGATGCGCATTTTGGGCGCGAAAAATACCAGGCGTTGCTGGCGGAGTATGTGCTTTTGCGTTTACAGGAGAACGCGGGCAAGCTGCCGTTGCCGCTGGCGGTCGATTCGAGAGAACTTTACAACGCAGACGGCAAACCGAAGACGCCCCATGCCAACTTTCATGATTTTATTGCCAGTGGCGTCGAACAGCGCAAACGGCCCGCGCACATTGCCGCCGCAATCAAGGGCGTGCTGGGCATGATGAAATTCGGCGATTTCGAGTCGCCGGTGTTACTTGAAGTACTGGGAGACCTTCTGCTGCAAGGCGGCACTTACAACACCGATGGCAATGCCGCGCAATTGGCGGCGCGCGCTTTTCTCAAAGCGTCTTATCACGTAAAAGACAGTGCGGCGCAAGCGGCGTATCGCGAGCGCATGCAGAAAGCGCTGTCCGCGACTGAAAACATCCCACCAGAGCTATTAGAGTCGCAATTCAAGCGCGAACTCGACGAAGCACGCGCATGGTTTTCAGCAGTCGAGGCGAACGAAAAGCAATGGATCGCGGAGGGATTGGATCCCGATGCCGCGTTCGAACGCATGTACTATCAGCAGCCGGCCATCACGACGCAACACGCGCCGGTAATCCAGACGCGGGGTGGGATGTCGCAACTGGAGTCGGATGTTTTGTGGGCCGCTGCCGGCGCGGCATTGCTGGCGGCAGCCGGTGGCGGAGTATGGTGGTGCAAGCGACGCCGCGTTACCCGGCAGCCGCCGGTGTGATCATCGCCCGCTAATCCGGCGCCTTGCCCCACAACACTTTTAGTTGAGCATCACGTCCGCCGCCGTTGCGATCAGCCGTCTGTCGCCATGGTCTTCGCCACTTCCCGCGCGGTCTCGATAAAAAGTTTTGCCGCCGGACTGAGCGTGCGGTTCTTCAGCGTGAGGATCGCCACGGGTAACTTGAGCGCCAGACCCACCGGCAGCTCCTTGATGGGCCTTCCCGCAGCGCCGTAGCGGTAAACCGTGCCCGGTATGCAGGAAATGTAGTCACCCGATGCCAATAAGGCGAGACGCAAATTAAAGGATGTCGTGTACATGGCAACCCGCGGCAGCCGCCCGGTCTTGGCCAATATGGTTTCGGATATACGCGCCTGCGTGGCGTTACCCGGCTCCCCATAAAGCCACCCTTCGTCCATCAGATCCGCAAGCGCAACCTTGCGCCGGCGCACCCAGGGACTTTTTTCCCCGGTGACCACGGTAAAAGCGTCCTCAAACAGGGTTTCCGAATGAAGATCGTCAACCCCTTGCGCCAGCGTCGATCTGCCGATCAACGGATCCAGTTTGCGTTCTCTCAGGTGGTGAACAATCTCTGAAGGGTTTACCTCTGTCGCATGCACAATGATCTTCGGGTGCCGTTTCGCAAGCCGTTGAATCACGGCGGGCAAAAATCCATGCAAAAGCGCTTCCGTGCATCCCATCCACACGTCACCCGCACCGGATGTCGCATGGAATTCAATGTCGCGCATGCCCTGCTTTAACGCATCGACAGCTTCGGCGCCGCGCTTCAATAGAATTTCGCCGAAGACCGTCGGCACGACCCCTTGCGTGCTGCGGTCAAACAGCCGCACGCCCACGGCATTCTCAAGATCAGCGATGGCCTGTGATACCGTGGGTTGAGTAGTCGCCAGATGTGTCGCCGCCTTGGCCATGCTGCCGTGCTCGGCGACGCTGGCCAGAATTTGCAGGTCGCGCAGCTTGAGGCGGCGGCCGATGTGGCTGTCGGTGTCTTTGGCATTCTGGGACATTGCGATTTCCTATAGGGGGGCGGATTCAAGTCTGAAGTGCAACCGCGTTATGATGCGAGTGTAGCTTCTTCCAGAAGACTTCGTGGGGTGTTTTGAAGCCGAGGCATTTTCTGGGGCGATGGTTGAGGTAGTGCATGGCGGCAGAGATGTCTT
>CAMDDY010000167.1 GCA_945893125.1 Bordetella parapertussis | reverse complement strand
TCGGTGCGATGCAGCAACGTGGGTGTCATCCATACGTTCGAATCGGCGATTAGGTCGATCACTTCGTCGTCGTGAAACACCATGTGCTCGATGGTGTCGGCACCCGCTTCCAGCGCCATGCGGTGCCCGTTGGGCGTGAAGCAATGCACCGCCGCCGGTTTGTGAAACGCGTGTGCTTCATCGACAATGGCGTTGATTTCTTCCTGCGTCATGTTGCGGATATCGGGTTCTTCCTTGTCGGTGCCGCCGCCGCCGGTGGCGCAGGTTTTGACGATATCGCAACCGGCCAGCAGATTGGTGCGCGCGAGTTTGCGCAGCTCCCACGGACCATCCGCCGTCTGAAAACCCAAACGCTGCGCCGCGCGCGGCTGGATCAAATCCAGATGCGAGCCGGTAATGGTGGTGAAGCCGCCGATGAACATGCGCGGCCCTTCGACAATGCCGGCGTTGATCGAATCACGCACCGCGCACAAATGCGCGGTAAGCAAGCCGCGATACGAATTCAAGCCCAGATCGCGCAGCGTGGTGAAGCCCATGTCGAAACACAGTTGCGCGTGAAATAAGCCGTACATTTGCTGCAACTCGGGCGTGATTTCCCACTGCGCGACGCGGTAGTTATGAAACGTCAGGCAGTTGAACATCATAGTGTGCAGATGCACGTCCATCAGGCCCGGCATCAGCGTCAATCCGGCGCAGTCGATGACTTCGGCCTTGGCGGGAATTTTTACCTTACCCTTGGCGCCGACGGCCTTGATGCGCCGCCCTTCGAGCACGATCACCGGGTTTTTCAGCGGCGCGCCGCCGTTGCCGTCGATCAGCGTTGCGCCGGTGATGATTTTAACGTCGCCTTTGGGTTCGGCTATTTTGTAATCAAACATGGGGTTTCCTTGTTCACCTGATGCGCCGAACGTAATGAATCACCCGCGCAATGTCAATCCAGCCCGCGACAGAGCGCGGCGTGCGGCTAATGCACTTTTTTCATCGCTGCGACAAAGCTCGCATACGCGCGCGGGTCGAGCCGTGCGGGGTTAACCGGTTTTAAGCGCAGCATATCGAGCGTGGCTTCAATTTGAGCGCGCGCCATGTCGCGGACAATAAACACCAGCCGCGAGCGGCGATCTGCATCCGGCCACTGCGCCAGCGCGACCGGCTCATGAATCAGTGTTTGCACGGCATGCACCACCACCGGCTCGCCTTCGACATTAAGCAGCGCTTTCACGCGCAACAGGTTTGCGCCGCGCACCGAGGCTATCGCGGTGAGCCACGCGGTCATGCCCATGCGGCTGACGGGTTCATCGAGATAAAGCGCGTGCGCGCGGATGCGGTCGTCGTGTTGCTGCACCGGTTTGTATTGAGCCTGTGCCACGGCGTCTTCGCGCAACCAGCGTGCGAGTTCGCCGCTGCGCGCATCGGCATTGAGCGCTGCGCCAAACAAGGTTGCGGGATCGATGTTGCCCTGATACACGGTTTGCACCGGCACGCCGGGATTTAATTGGGCTAGGCGCGCCAGCAGCGCGGCGGTTTGCGTCGCTTCGGCGATATCGGTTTTGGTCAGCAGCAAGCGGTCTGCCACGGCGGCCTGTTTGACAGCTTCGGGCTGTCTGTCTAACTGCGACATGCCGTTGACGGCATCGACCAGGGTGATCACGCCATCCATCACAAAACGCGGCGCGATTTTTTCATCGGCAATCACGGTCTGAATGATCGGCACCGGGTCGGCAAGCCCGGTGGTTTCGATCAGCACCCGGTTAAACGGCGGCACACCGCCGGCGAGTCGTTTGGCGTCAAGATCGCGCAGCGTATCCACCAGATCGCCGCGCACGGTGCAGCAGATGCAGCCGCTCGATAGCAGCACGGTGTTTTCGTTGGGTGTGGCGATCAGCAGATGATCGAGGCCGATTTCGCCGAACTCGTTGATGATGACCGCCGCGCCCGCCATACCGGGATCATCCAGCACGCGATTGAGCAGCGTGGTTTTACCGCTGCCGAGAAATCCGGTGATGATGGAAACGGGGGTGCGGGCCTGCAACATCTAAAAAACACCACCGCAAAGGCGCAAAGGCGCAAAGAACCTCACGCAAAGAAGTTCAAGGTGTTCTATGCGTTTCCTTTGCGCCCTCATTACATCAATGAGGCCTTTGCGGCGGGTGTTCAGTTGTGGCCCTGATTCTCCATGCTCGCCGAATACTTACCCAGCGCCGCCAATCCGTTCATGCGCCCGCGATGCGCCAACGCGGCCTGTGCAGCGGCCACATTCGCCGACGAACCTTTCCAGGTTTTGATCGCCGGTTGCTGGAGTGCGCGGCCATACGAGAAACTTAGCGGCCACGGATTGTTGCCAAGCTTGTTCATCGCGTCGAGATGCGCCGTGGCCAGCTCGTCGCTTTGGCCGCCCGACAAAAACGCGATGCCCGCGACCGCTGCCGGTACCGTGCGTTTGAGGATGCGCACGGTTCGTTCCGCCACCTCGGCCACACTCGCCTGACGCGAGCAGCCCTTGCCGGAAATGACCATCGAGGGCTTCAGCACCGAACCTTCAAGCGACACACGGTTAATGTAGAGCGCGTCAAACACCGCGTTCAGTGTCCACTCGGTGACTTGCTCGCAGCGCTCGATGGTGTGATCGCCGTCCATCAGCACTTCGGGTTCAACGATGGGAACCAAGCCTGCGTCCTGGCAAATAGCGGCGTAGCGCGCCAGCGCATGCGCATTGGCGGCGATGCAAGTAGTGCTGGGAATATCGGCGCCGATGGTAATCACCGCGCGCCACTTGGCGAATTTTGCGCCGAGCTTGGCATATTCGGCGCAGCGCTTGGGCAGATTGTCGAGGCCTTCGGTTACCAGCTCGCCGGGGCACAACACGAGATCTTTGGCGCCCGCATCGACCTTGATACCCGGCAGCACGCCGTTTTTGTTGAGCAAATCAACGAACGAAGTGCCGGCGGCGGATTTCTGCCGCAGCGTTTCGTCGTACAGAATCACGCCGCTGATGGTGTCGCCAATGCCTTGGGTGGTGAACAACATATCGCGGTAAGCGCGGCGGTTCTCCTCGGTGTTTTCAACCTTGATGCTGTCGAACCGTTTGCCGATAGTGCCGGTGCTTTCATCGGCGGCGAGGATGCCGCGACCGGGCGCAACCATGGCGCGGGCGATGGTGTTAAGAGTGCTTGACATATAAACTCCTGTTTTTAAACGATATTTATTCTGCTGTTTACGCGTGGCGATGTTCGCCGACTTTGATGATCTTCATGGTGTTGGTGCCACCGACTTTGCCGAAGGGTTCGCCGATGGTGATCACGATGGTGTCGCCGTTTTGCACCGCGCCGCGTTTTACCAACTCGTCTTCGGCCAGTTGCAGCGCCTTGCCTGGATTGCGCATGCCCTTGAACTTGACCGGGTACACACCCTTGAACAAGGTGACGCGCCGTCGTGTTTCGACCACGGAACTCAGTGCGTAGATCGGCACGGCGGTGGACAAGCGCGACATCAACATGGGCGTCTCGCCGCTTTGCGTGAGCGCCGCGATGGCTTTGATGTTGAGGTTGTTGGCGGTGAACACCGTAGCGCGCGCGATGGCCTCTTCGACCTCGCTGGGTGGCGACCGGCGCACGCGTTCGTTAACGGTGGGGTCTTCCTTTTCCGCTTCGACGCACACGCGCGCCATTGCCGCCACGGTTTCCACCGGATACTTGCCGGCGGCGGTTTCGCCGGACAACATCACCGCATCGGTGCCGTCGAGCACGGCGTTGGCGACATCGGAAACCTCCGCGCGCGTGGGTATCGGATTCTCGATCATCGATTCCATCATCTGCGTGGCGGTGATCACCAGTTTGTTTTTTTCGCGCGCGAGGCGAATCATGCGCTTTTGCAGCGCGGGCACCACCGCATCGCCGACTTCCACCGCGAGATCGCCGCGCGCCACCATGATAACGTCGGAGGCATCGACGATTTCTTCCAGTGCGGTAATCGCCTCGGCGCGCTCGATCTTCGCCACCATCAGCGCCTTGCCGCCCGCCTTGTGCATGAGATCACGCGCCCAGCGCATGTCTTCGCCCGAACGCGGAAACGACACGCCGAGAAAATCCGCCTTGAGTTCCGCCGCGGTCTTGATGTCCTGCTTGTCTTTTTCGGTGAGCGCGGGCGCGGTCAATCCGCCGCCCTTGCGATTGATACCCTTGTTATTCGACAGCGGCCCGCCGAGTTCCACCACGCAATGGATGCGCGGCCCTTTGACCGACGACACGCCGAGCACGATGCGTCCGTCGTCGAGCAGCAGCGTGTCGCCGGTGCGCACGTCTTTGGGCAAATTGACGTAATCAAGACCGACGATGTGTTGATCGCCGAGTTTGCATTCGGCGTCGAGCACGAATTTCGCGCCGGCCACCAGCGTGATCTTGTTGTCCTTGAATTTGCCGATGCGGATTTTAGGGCCTTGCAAATCCACCAGCACGCCGACCGCGCGGCCGGCCTGGCTCGCAAGCTTGCGCACCAGCTCCACCCGTGCCTTGTGTTCGGCGGCGGTGCCGTGCGAGAAATTCATACGCACCACATCCATACCGGCGTCGATCATGCGCGCCAGCGTTTTGGCGTCGCTGGACGCGGGGCCGAGCGTGGCAACTATTTTTGTGCGGCGTGTCATGGGGGAGGCCGAGGGTTAAGTGTTGAGTTTTACAGTAAATTATCACGTTACAGCGATGGATTTAACCTGCACGCGATTCGAGAATTTCAACCGCCGGCAGCTTGCGGCCTTCGAGAAACTCGAGGAACGCGCCGCCACCTGTGGAGATGTAGGAAATTTTATCCGCAATGCCGTATTTCGCGATGGCCGCCAGCGTATCGCCACCGCCCGCGATGGAAAACGCCTTGGATTGCGCTATCGCTTCAGCGATGACTTTGGTGCCGCCGGCGAATTGATCATACTCAAACACGCCGACCGGCCCGTTCCACACAATGGTGCCGGCCTTCGCAATCAGCGCGGCAAATTGCGCCGCGGTTTTGGGGCCGATATCGAGGATCAAGTCGTCCACGCTGACGGCGTTGGCTTCCACCCGATTGGCGCGCGCCATCGCCGCCAGCTCGTTGGCGACGATCACATCCACCGGCAGCGGAACCTGCGCGCCGCGCGTTTTCATGATGTCGATAATTTCCTGCGCTTCATTCACCAGGTTCGGCTCGGCCAGCGATCTACCAATGCGCAGGCCGGACGCCAGCATGAAGGTGTTGGCGATACCGCCGCCCACGATCAGTTGATCGACCTTGGCCGCCAGCGATTTCAAAATGGTGAGCTTGGTTGAAACCTTGGATCCCGCCACGATCGCCAGCAGCGGCCGCGCGGGATTGCCGAGTGCCTTGCCGAGCGCATCGAGTTCCGCCGCCATTAACGGCCCGGCACAGGCGATTTTGGCGAACTTGGCAATGCCGTGGGTGGTGGCTTCGGCGCGATGCGCGGTGCCGAACGCATCGTTCACATACACGTCGCACAGCGCCGCCATTTTTTTGGCCAGCGCGTCGTCGTTTTTTTTCTCGCCGCGGTTTACCCGGCAGTTTTCCAGCATCACCACTTCGCCGGGTTTGACTTCAACACCATCGACCCAGTGGGTGATGAGCCGCACCGGCATCTCGAGTACTTCGGCAAGACGTTTCGCCACCGGCGCGAGCGAATCTTCGGGCTTTAATTCGCCCTCGGTCGGCCGGCCCAGATGCGACGCCACCATCACCGCGGCGCCCGCCTTCAACGCATGCGCGATGCCGGGCACGGATGCGCGGATGCGCGTGTCTTCGGTGATATTGCCGTCGTGATCCTGCGGCACATTGAGATCGGCGCGGATGAATACGCGCTTGCCGGCAAGCGGAAGATCAGTCAGTCGTAGAAACATTTAAATCAAAACCTTTTTTGCCACAGATTTCGCGGATTTACGCAGATTAAACCCGGCAGATTTTATCTGCGTTCATCTGCGTCAATCTGCGTCAAAAATGCTTTTTACTACTTCGCTCTCACTTTGCTCTCACTTTGCTATAACCCGCACCATTTCCAGCACCTTGCTGGAGTAGCCCCATTCGTTGTCGTACCACGACACCACCTTGACGAAAGTGCTGTCCAGCGCGATGCCCGCCTCGGCATCGAATATCGAGGTGCAGGTTTCATCGCGGAAATCGGTGGAGACCACTTTTTCTTCGGTGTAGCCCAGTACCCCTTTCATCGCGCCTTGCGACTGCGCTTTCATTTCGGCGCAAATTTCGGCGTAGGTGGCGGGTTTGTTCAATTCCACCGTCAGATCAACCACCGACACGTCGGAGGTCGGCACGCGGAACGCCATGCCGGTCAATTTTTTGTTCAGTTCAGGAATCACCACGCCCACCGCTTTGGCCGCACCCGTGGACGAGGGAATAATATTTTCCAGAATGCCGCGGCCGCCGCGCCAGTCTTTGTTGGACGGGCCATCGACGGTTTTTTGCGTCGCGGTAGCCGCGTGTACGGTCGTCATCAGGCCGCGCTTGATACCCCATTTGTCGTTCAGCACCTTCGCCACCGGCGCGAGACAGTTGGTGGTGCAGGACGCATTGGAGATGATCGCCTCGCCCTTGTAGGTTTTGTGATTCACGCCGAACACGAACATCGGCGTGTCGTCTTTCGACGGCGCCGACATGATGACTTTTTTCGCACCGGCCTTGAGGTGTTTTTCCGCAGTGGCTTTGTCGAGAAACAAGCCGGTGGCTTCGATCACGATATCGGCGCCGATTTCGTTCCACTTGAGTTCGGCGGGATCGCGCAATTGCGTCAGACGGATCTTTTTGCCGTTGACGATCAGCGTGTTGCCCTCAAAGGCAATGTCACCCTTGAATTTGCCATGCACCGAATCGTAACGCAGCATGTAAGCAAGATATTCCGGCTCCAGCAAATCGTTGATGCCGACGATTTCTATATCCGCAAAATCCTGCGCCGCCGCGCGAAACACCATGCGCCCGATGCGCCCAAAGCCGTTGATGCCTACCTGGATTGCCATGTCATGATCTCCAAAATGTCTTTTATAAACAAATAGTTATGGTATTTTACAAAACGCCCTTCACGGTCGATGCGATATTCGCCGCCGTGAAGCCGAAATATTTGAACAACTCGCCCGCCGGCGCGGATTCACCATAGCGGTCGATGCCCACCACCGCGCCTTTGAGGCCCACGTACTTGCGCCAGAAATCCGACACCCCCGCTTCAACCGCGACGCGCGGCAAACCTTTCAGCAACACCTGCGCGCGATACGCGGCGTCCTGCCGGTCGAACACGGTGGTGGCGGGCATCGACACCACGCGCACCGCGATGTTTTCCGCCGCCAATAATTTTTGCGCTTCGAGCGCGAGCGTGACTTCGGAGCCGGTGGCAATAATCACTGCTTTCGCCGTAGTACCCGTGGGTGCCTCCGACAATACATAACCGCCGCGCGCCACATCGGCGATCTGTGCCGCACTGCGTGGGTTGAAATTCAGATTCTGCCGCGAGAACAGCAAGCTTGTCGGGCCGTCGCTGCGTTCGATCGCGGCGATCCACGCCACTGTCGATTCGACGGTATCGCAAGGCCGCCACACATCCATGTTGGGCAAAATGCGCAGCGCGGTGGCGTGCTCGACCGGCTGATGCGTGGGGCCGTCTTCACCCAGACCGATGGAATCATGCGTGAACACATAAATCACGCGCTGCTTCATCAACGCCGCCATGCGCAAGGCGTTCCTCGCGTAATCCGAAAACGTGAGGAAGGTCGATACATACGGCATCACGCCGCCATGCAGCGTCATGCCGTTGGCGATCGCGCACATGCCGAACTCGCGCACGCCGAAAAACAGATAGTTGCCGCCGCCGATGTTGCCAACGGCTTTGGAACCCGACCACCACGTAAGGTTGGAGCCGGCGAGATCGGCCGAGCCGCCGGCGAGTTCGGGCAGCGCCGGCGCCAGCGCTTCAATGGCGTTTTGTGATGCCTTGCGCGTGGCGATGGTTTCGGCTTTGTCGTTGACTTGCGCCAGCACTTTGGCGGCGTGGGCTTTCCACACGACCGGCAGCTCACCCGCCATGCGGCGTTTTAATTCAGCAGCGAGATCGGGATGTTGTTTGGCGTAGGCGACGAATTGTTCATTCCACACGCCTTCAACTTTAGCGCCGCGCGCGCGTGCATCCCAGCCCGCGTACACCGCTTCCGGTATTTCAAACGGCGGATGGCTCCAGCCTATCGCCGCACGCGTGGCCGCAATTTCTTCCGCGCCCAACGGTGCGCCATGCGCGCCACCGGTGTTGGCTTTTTTCGGCGCGCCCTTGCCGATGATGGTTTTGCAGCAGATCAATACCGGCTTGGCGGTTTCTTTTTGCGCTTCGGCGATCGCCGCGCTCACCGCTTCGGCATTGTGCCCATCCACATCGCGTATCACGCGCCAGCCATAGGCCTCGAAACGCTGTGGCGTGTTATCGGTAAACCATTGTTTTATTTGGCCTTTTTCGGAGTCTATCGAAATGCCATTATCGTCGTACAGCGCGATCAGTTTGGAGAGGCCCAGCGTGCCGGCGAGCGAACACACCTCGTGCGAAATGCCTTCCATCAAACAACCGTCACCGAGAAACACATAGGTGCGGTGGTCAACGATGGCGTGCCCGTCACGATTAAATTCCGCCGCCAGCATGCGCTCCGCCAGCGCCATGCCCACCGCGTTGGCAATGCCTTGGCCCAGCGGCCCGGTGGTGGTTTCCACCCCCGGCATCATGCCGTGCTCGGGGTGGCCGGCGGTCTTGGAATGCAACTGGCGGAAACGTTTTAACTCCGCCATCGGCAAATCGTAGCCGGTGAGATGCAACAGCGCATACAGCAGCATCGAGCCATGCCCGTTCGACAACACGAAGCGGTCGCGATTGGCCCACGCCGGATTGGCGGGGTTGTGGCGTAAGTGATTGTTCCACAGCGCTTGCGCGATCTCCGCCATGCCCATCGGCATGCCCGGATGGCCGGAATTGGCCTGTTGAACGGCGTCCATCGCAAGCGCGCGGATCGCGTTGGCCAAATCAGCTTTGGTAGTCATTGCGGTTGCTTTTTGAGAGGGCTACAGCGGGAAACGCGATTATAGCGCCGTGGTGAGATGCGGGCGATACCCTATCCGAAATACGCCACTTACGGGCTTGCTGCGTGCGCCCAATACGGTAGAACTAGGGTAGGATTCACAAATGGAATTTCAGATCGTCGGTCAGATAAACCATGTTGAAACCATCGCCAATGGCAACGGCATCCGGGAAATTGCAACGCTCAGGACGAAATACGGCCTTGGCAACTGGCGCAAAATGAAGGGCGTCGCCCAAGTTCGATTACCCGATGGCTCAACCGCATCCGCCGAGGTTCATTGGTATGAAGCGCACGGCATCGGCAAAGTAAAACTCAAGATAAAGGAATGGCTATGAAATTCGTGGTTTGTGTATCCCGGGAAGGCTTGGGCGAATTCTCCGCCGACGATCTCACGCTCGGCAGACTTTACGAGGTTCTATCGCCCGCCGACAGTCACGGCATGCTAAAAATCATCGACGATTCGGGCGAGAGTTTTTTGTATCCGGAATCACTATTTGAAACGGTTGAGGTGGAACAAAAGACGGCAAACCGCCTGCATACGTTGTTAGCGGCTTGAAGGCCGTAGGGCGGAAAAGCGCAGCGCCTTTCGCCGTATGCGACGCTCCATTCAATAGGATGGGTAGTAAACTACCAGACACAATCCGCAGAGTAAACGGTAATGGGCGACGCGATATCCAGATGGCGGAAGGCGCTGCGCTTTTCCGCCCTACG
>CAMDDY010000166.1 GCA_945893125.1 Bordetella parapertussis | reverse complement strand
AAGCCAATCTCGCGATGCAGAATTGCGATGTGCTGTTCGCCATCGGCGCGCGCTTTGATGATCGCGTGATCGGCAATCCCAAGCATTTTTTCGATCCCAAGCGCACGAGTATTCATATTGATGTTGATCCGTCGTCGATTTCCAAGCGCGTGAAAGTGGACGTGCCCATCGTCGGCAATGTGCGCGATGTGTTGAAAGAATTCAACAAGCAGCTTGATGCAGGCAAGACGCACATGGATGCGCCCGCGCTCAAAACGTGGTGGGCGCAGATCGAAGAATGGCGTGGCCGTGATTGCCTCAAGTATGACCGCGCGAGCGCCATCATCAAGCCGCAGTACGTGGTGCAAAAGCTCTACGAAATCACCAAGGGCGACGCCATCGTCACCTCCGATGTCGGCCAGCATCAGATGTGGGCGGCGCAGTTTTACAAATTCAACAAGCCGCGGCGTTGGATCAACTCCGGCGGTCTGGGCACCATGGGTTTCGGCTTGCCTGCCGCGATGGGCGCGCAGATGGCGAATCCGAAATCCACGGTCGCGTGCGTAACCGGTGAAGCGTCGATCCAGATGTGCATACAGGAACTGTCAACCTGCAAGCAGTACAAGTTGCCGATCAAGGTGGTGATGCTGAATAACCGCTACATGGGCATGGTGCGGCAGTGGCAGGAGTTTTTTCACGGCAATCGTTATGCCGAATCGTACATGGATGCGCTGCCCGATTTTGTGAAACTCGCCGAATCCTACGGCCACGTCGGCATCCGCATAGACAAACCGGCGGACGTGGAGCCAGCATTGAAAGAAGCGTTCTCGCGCAAGAAAGATCTGGTGTTCATGGATTTCCAGACGGATCAAACCGAAAACGTTTATCCGATGGTGCCCGGCGGCAAAGGCCTGTCGGAAATGATTTTGGTGTAATCATGAGACATATCGTATCGGTATTGCTGGAAAACGAAGCGGGCGCGCTGTCGCGGGTGGCGGGGCTTTTTTCCGCGCGCGGCTACAACATCGAATCGCTGACCGTGGCGCCCACCGAGGACGCCACGCTGTCGCGCATGACCATCGTCACCAGCGGATCGGACGAAGTGCTGGAGCAAATCACCAAGCAACTTAACAAGCTGATCGATGTGGTCAAGGTGGTTGATCTGTCGGAAGGCGAACACATCGAGCGCGAGCTGATGCTGGTCAAGTTGCGCGCGGTGGGCAAGGATCGCGAAGAAATGAAACGCATGGCGGATATTTTTCGTGGCCGTATCATTGATGTCACCGACAAGGATTACACCGTCGAATTGACCGGCACCTGCGCCAAGCTCGACGCGTTTCTGAAAGCCATCGACAGTTCGGCGATACTGGAAACCGTACGCACCGGTGCTTCCGGCATAGGTCGTGGCGATAGAGTCTTAAAAGTATAATAAAAACAAATAGTTGCGCTAATTTACGCTAATTTACGCTAATTTACGATGAGGCGGCGCAAGCGCCAGCCTCGCGTTTTACGATTCCAACGAAGGGAACAACATGAAAGTTTATTACGATAAAGACGCCGATCTATCACTGATCAAAGGCAAAAAAGTAACCATCATCGGCTACGGTTCGCAAGGACACGCGCACGCGCTGAACTTGAAAGAATCCGGCGGTAAAGTCACCGTGGGCTTGCGCAAGGGCGGCGCGTCGTGGGAGAAAGCGCGCAAAGCCGGACTGTCGGTCAAAGACGTTGCCGAAGCTGTCAAAGGCGCTGATTTCGTCATGATGCTGATGCCGGACGAACACATTGCCAAGGTGTATCGCGAAGAGGTGGCGACCAACATCAAGAAGGGCGCCACGCTGGCGTTTGCGCATGGCTTCAACATTCACTACGGCCAGATAACGCCGCGTGAAGACCTCGACGTGGTGATGGTCGCGCCCAAGGCGCCGGGCCATACCGTGCGCGGCACCTACGCGCAAGGCGGCGGCGTGCCGATGCTGATCGCCATACACCAGAACAAAACCAAAAAAGCGCGCGATATGGCGATGTCGTACGCCGCGGCCATCGGCGGCGGCAAGGCTGGCATCATCGAAACCACGTTTAAGGAGGAAACCGAAACCGATCTGTTCGGCGAACAAGCCGTGCTGTGCGGTGGCTGCACGGCGCTGGTGCAAGCGGGGTTCGAGACGCTGGTGGAAGCCGGCTACGCGCCGGAGATGGCGTACTTTGAATGCCTGCACGAATTAAAATTGATCGTTGATTTGATGTACGAAGGCGGCATCGCCAATATGCGTTATTCGATTTCGAACAACGCCGAGTACGGCGATTTCACCCGCGGCCCGCGCATCGTGACTGAAGAAACCAAGAACGAAATGCGCAAGATACTCAAAGAAATCCAGACCGGCGCCTATGCGCAGGAGTTTTTGCTCGAAAACCAAACCGGCGCCACCAAGTTAAACGCCATGCGCCGCATCGGCAAGCAGCACGAAATCGAAGTGGTCGGCGGCAAGCTGCGCGACATGATGCCGTGGATCAAGGCCAATCGTCTGGTGGATCAGTCGAAGAATTGAAATGCGTGAATAAGTGAACGGGTGAACGAGTGAACGGGTAACACCCCTAAAGCAGATATACTCGTTCACTCGTTCACTCGTTCACTTATTCACTGATGACCTACCCCCACCCCCTCATCGCCCGCGAAGGTTGGCCGTTTATCGCGTTGGCGCTGGTGGTGGCGATTGCCGTGCATGCCTACGCGGGCTGGGCTGCCGCGCTGTTTCCCTGGATCGTGCTGGTGTTCATGATCCAGTTCTTTCGCGATCCGCCACGTGTTATTCCCGCCGATTTATCAGCGGTGATATCGCCCGCCGACGGACGCGTGGTTTCCATCGAACGCGCGCGTGACCCGTATCTTGATCGTGACGCGCTGAAAATCAGCGTGTTCATGAACGTGTTTAACGCCCATTCCAATCGCAGTCCGGTGGACGGCGAAGTCAAAAAAACCTGGTATTTTCCCGGCAGTTTTCTCAACGCGGCGCTGGCCAAGGCCTCGCTGGAAAACGAGCGCGCGGTGCTGTGGATCAAAACCGCCCAAGGGGCGGACGTAACCTGCGTGCAGGTCGCGGGACTGGTTGCGCGCCGCATCCTGTGTTACGCCACGACAGGTCAAACATTGACACGCGGCCAACGCTTTGGTTTTATCCGCTTTGGGTCACGTGTCGATTTGTATTTGCCTCTGGACGCCACGCCGCGCGCGGTGGTGGGCGACAAGGTTTACGCTACGGAGTCGGTGCTGGCAGTGCTGCCAGCGACACCATGAGTTACGACGATAAAAACAGCAAGCGTTTCATCAAGTCGCGATTTGGCCGCCGCGGTATTTACTGGCTGCCGAATATGTTTACGCTGGCGGCCTTGTTCTCGGGCTTCTACGCGATTGTGCAGGCGATGAACGAGCGTTTTGAATATGCCGCGATTGGTATCTTCGTGGCGATGGTGCTTGATGGTCTTGATGGTCGCGTCGCGCGCATGACACGCACGCAAAGTGATTTCGGCGCGGAACTCGACAGCCTGTCGGACATGGTGTCGTTCGGTGTTGCGCCGGCGCTGGTGGTATATACGTGGGCACTGCGCGACTTTGCGTTTTCCAAAACCGTTCCGGTACTGGGGCCGTGGTTATCGACCAAACTGGGCTGGATCGCGGCTTTCATTTACTGCGCGTGCGCGGCGCTGCGGTTGGCGCGTTTTAACACCAACATCGATATCGTCGATAAACGTTATTTTCAGGGCTTGCCGAGCCCCGCCGCCGCCTGCGTGCTCGCGGGATTGGTATGGGCCGTCAATGAATACCAGATAAAAGGCGTGGACGTGAAATGGCTGGCGTGGGGGCTGACGGTTTTCACCGGCCTTACCATGGTGACCAACGTCAAATTCTACAGCGGCAAGGATATCAACCTGCGCAAGAGCGTGCCGTTTTCGGCGCTGGTCGGCATCGCCATGGGTGTCGGCGCGTTGTTCATATTTGCCAGCACGCTGCCGGAAATGCTGTTTGCGGTGTTTTTGATCTACCTGCTGTCAGGCTATGTGTTGTGGGGCTGGGAAAAGCTGAAAAAGCCCCCGCCCGCCACCTGATCGACACTGACTTGCGTGATTGCGGAAAAGTCTTTATATTTCCCGACATGAGTTATTCGACACAGGCCATTGCGGCACATGCCTTTCGGGCAAGCGCGCTGCTTTTACTGTCCAGCCCCCTGCTGGCCGGCCTGCTGCTGCGCGCAAGCGCAAACTAAACTTATCCCACATTGGTAGTACCCCGGGCTGGCGCCCAGCGCCAGATATTGAATATTTTCGCCTCGGCGCAGCGCGTCGGGCATCAATGAAAGCAGCACGGAGAACATCATGGCCAAGGAAAAACTCATCATATTCGACACCACCATGCGCGACGGCGAACAAAGCCCCGGCGCATCGATGTCCAAGGAAGAAAAATTACGCATCGCGCGTCAACTGGAGCGCATGCACGTTGACGTGATCGAAGCGGGTTTTCCCGCCGCCAGCGACGGCGATTTCGAGTCGGTGCAGGCGGTGGCCCGCGCCATCAAGGACAGCACCATCTGCGGGCTGGCGCGCGCCAATGAGCAAGACGTGCGCCGTTGCGGCGAAGCGGTGCGCGTGGCGAACTCGCCGCGTCTGCATACCTTTATCGCCACCTCGCCGATTCACATGGAAAAAAAGCTGCGCATGGAGCCCACGCAAGTGGTCGATCAGGCGGTGCGCGCCATCAAGTGGGCGAGTGCGTACACCAATAACATCGAGTTTTCGCCGGAAGACGCCGGGCGCTCTGACGTTGATTTTCTGTGCCGCATTATCGAGCAGGTGATCAAGGCCGGCGCCACCACCATCAACGTGCCGGACACCGTCGGCTACACGCTGCCTGAGCAGTTTGGCGGACTCATCAAAACGCTGCGCGAACGCATACCCAATTCCGACAAGGCGGTGTGGTCGGTGCATTGCCACAATGACCTCGGCCTGGCCGTGGCGAACTCGTTGTCCGCCGTGATGCAAGGTGCGCGGCAGGTGGAATGCACTATCAACGGCTTGGGCGAGCGCGCCGGCAATGCGTCGCTGGAAGAAATCGTCATGGCGGTGCGCACGCGGCAGGATATTTTTACCTGCGATACCGGCATTGATGCCACGCAAATCGTGCCGGCATCGAAGCTGGTGTCGGGCATTACCGGGTACCCGGTGCAGCCCAACAAAGCGGTGGTGGGCGCCAACGCCTTCGCGCACGAGTCGGGCATCCATCAGGACGGCGTGTTAAAGCATCGCGAGACTTACGAGATCATGAGCGCGGAGTCGGTGGGCTGGACCACCAACCGGCTGACGCTGGGCAAGCTCTCCGGGCGCAACGCGTTCAAGTCGCGTCTGCACGAGATCGGCATCGATCTCGAATCCGAAGAACTGCTCAACGCGGCGTTCAAGCGCTTCAAGGATCTCGCCGACAAGAAGCGTGAAATTTTTGACGAAGACCTGCAAGCGCTGATTACCGAAGAAGAAATCGATCACATCGAGAATGAGCATTGGCGCCTGGTGTCGCTCACCGCGCACTCTGAAACCGGCGAGTTGCCCTACGCGAAACTCGTGGTGTCCGAAGATGGTAAGGAACGCAAATGCGAAGCGCAGGGCAGCGGCCCGGTGGACGCGGCGTTCAAGGCGCTGGAATCGATTGCCGACAGCGGCGCATCGCTGCTGCTGTATTCGGTGAACAACATCACCAGCGGCACCGACTCACAAGGTGAAGTGACGGTGCGGCTGTCGAAAGAAGGGCGCATCGTCAACGGCCAGGGCGCGGATACCGACATCGTGGTGGCCTCCGCCAAGGCGTATATCAACGCCCTCAACAAGCTGCACTCGAAGCCGGAACGCGTTAATCCACAGGGAATGTAAGTAATTGTTTTTAAAGTAATTTATTTGGATCTGCGCACATTGCGTACGTATAGAATCGCGCCGACGAAAAGCACGACCGTCAGCGCGATTTCAACGCCCGCGAGCTGCGCCGACAAGCCTTTATCGCTGTACGCACGCACCACGCCTTCGACAAAGTAAGCGATGATGAACAACGTCATCCAGCGGTGCGTGTAGATCTTGCCGCGCAAAATGCCGAATAGCGGTATCAGCAGCGGCAGCACTTTCAGCACCAGCCATGAGCCGCCGGCGCGCTGCGGCGCAAGCCACAGTTCCCATGCCACGCAAAGCGCAATCAGCGCGATGAGACTGGCGCTGGTGATGATATTCAGCACGGCGGGCGCGCGCGGGCTAGAGAGCCACATCACGGCCGCGCCAATTTCAAGGCCGTGAGCGCCAAGCGTTTACCCAGCGCAATGCACAGCTTGCGTTCGTGCCCGGTGATGGCTTGATCGCTTGAAACGCCGGCGAGGTGGCTGGCGCCGTAAGGTGTGCCGCCGCTGGTTGTGTTGAGCAAATCCGGCTCGGTATACGGCAATCCCACGATCAGCATGCCGTGATGCAGCAGTGGCAGCATCATCGACGTCAGCGTGGTTTCCTGCCCGCCGTGCATCGACGCGCTTGAAGTAAACACGGCGGCGGGCTTGCCCGCCAACGCGCCCTTCATCCACAGGCTGCCGGTGCTGTCCCAAAAATATTTCATCGGCGCCGCCATATTGCCGAAGCGCGTGGGCGAGCCAACCGCTACGCCGATGCATTCTTCGAGGTCTTGCAGTTCCGCGTACGGCGCGCCCGCGTCCGGCACGGCGGGTTCGACGGCTTCGGCCACGCTGGACACGCGCGGCACGGTGCGCACGCGCGCGGACACGCCATCCACCTGCTCGACGCCACGCGCGACGAGTTGCGCCATTTGCCGCACCGCGCCGTGATGGCTGTAGTATAGAACCAGGATTTCACTCATACAGTATTATAGCCAGACTGCCGGAATACCATTGGCGAACGGATGAATACCTTGCGTAAATTGCTTGCACGGCTTGCCGAGTTGGTGCGCGTCATTGCCCGCCGTTTTCAGGAGGATCACGGCCTGCAAACGGCCTCGAGCCTGACCTTCACCACGCTGTTGTCGCTGGTGCCTATTGTTACCGTGGCGCTCACGCTGATATCGGCGTTTCCGGTGTTTCACGGCATGTCGGGCGTCATCGAGGAATGGGTATTCGACAACGTAGTACCGGAATCGGCCGAGGCGATCGAGAAATATACCGAGCAATTCGTCGACAACGCGGCGAAGCTGACCGCGGTGGGCATCGCGTTTCTCGCGGTGACGTCGATCATGTTGCTGATCACCATTGATGACGCGTTTAACGATATCTGGCGTGTGCGGCGCGCGCGTCCCATGCTGCAGCGCGTGCTGATTTACTGGACGTTGATTACCGTGGGGCCGCTGCTGATGGGCGGCAGTCTGTCGTTAAGCTCATGGTTGATGAGCGCCTCGGCGGGCTGGACCCAGGACATTCCTTATGCCGGCGTAACGCTGATCAAATTATCCGCCATAGCACTGACGTCGATGGCGCTGGCGTTGCTGTATTTCGCCATGCCCAACCGTCCGGTGCAAATTCGCGATGCGCTGACCGGCGGTATTTTGGCGGGCGTAGTATTTGAGCTGACCAAACAGGGATTCGGTTTTTACATCGCCCACTTTCCGACCTACAAACTGGTGTATGGCGCGTTCGCGGCGGTGCCGGTGTTTTTGATGTGGCTGTATATTTCGTGGCTGGTGGTGCTGCTGGGCGCGGTGGTGGTGGCGGCGCTGCCGGAGTGGCGTCAGCAATCGGTGCAGGGGCGTCTCGCGCCAGGCACTAATTTTGTCTACGCGCTACAGGTGTTGAAAGCGTTATGGCAGGCGCAGCAGCGCGGCGACGTGGTGACCGTGCCCACACTGCACGCCAATCTGCACATACGCTACGAGCGCATCGAAGCCATCCTCGACACCATGCAGCGCGCCGCGTGGGTCAATCGCGCGCTGCCGGCGGGCTGGGTGCTGCATCGCAACCCCG
The DNA here is from genome assembly GCA_945893125.1 of Bordetella parapertussis. Classification (GTDB taxonomy): domain Bacteria; phylum Pseudomonadota; class Gammaproteobacteria; order Burkholderiales; family SG8-41; genus UBA5216. Next base: position 1,850 of record CAMDDY010000166.1, on the reverse strand, counting down.
CCACCATCGCCGTGGCGGATGTTTATAAGCTGTTTGTGTTTGATCCGGCGCTACCGGTGCCGGGGCCGGAGGAGCAGCCTGAACTGGTGTCGCTGGCGCGCGCCTTCGGCAATCGCATCGGCGACGGCGCGGAAATGTCGGTGGCGAATTTGTTTGAGCCAGCGGTCCCCATAGGGGCTGGCGTGGTGGGTCAGGACTAAGGTCAGTTCCCCGTTTTTACCACACCCGAAGTCGACGGCGAAACTTCCCACTGCTTCCACGCCGCATGTACCATGTTCGGGTACTCCGGCCGGCCCAGACTGCCGTTGTAGCGGCCCAGCGCGCGATAGAGGTCGCCTTTTTCGATATCGATGTAGTGGCGCAGGATGGCGCAGCCGAAGCGCAGGTTGGTGCGCAGGTGAAAGAGATTGGTTTCGCGATCACCAATGACGTTGATCCAGAACGGCATCACTTGCATCAGCCCGCGCGCGCCCGCGGTTGAAACGGCGTATTTGCGAAACGCGCTTTCGACCTGTATCAGCCCCAGCACCATTTGCGGATCGAGTCCCGCGCGCTTCGATTCGTAATGCACGGTGACGAGAAACTCCTCGCGCATGGTTTTATCGGGCATGCGCCGTTCGAGTTTGTGCGACATGGCGTCGAGCCATGCGCGGGCATCGGTAGGTGTAGCGAATGCCAGAAACGGCGCGGATTGATCGGACACGGCTTTATGCAGCGCGGCGCGCACGCTGTCCGACATTTTTTCTTCCAGCTGATTGCCGGCGTACGCGATGCCGGTGGCAAACGCGCAGACGGAAATTAAAAGCGCCCGGATTAACTCTCGCATGTGTTTGATTTTACATGACTAATTATATCGTTCAAGTCCACCTGCGTAGCGGCGGCATCCGTGCGGCGCTGGTATTCGACCTGGCCCGCTTTAAGGCCGCGTTCGCCGACGACGATGCGCTGCGGGATACCGATCAACTCGATATCCGCCAGCATGGAGCCCAAGCGGTCTTCGCGGTCGTCGAGTAACACGTCCAGGCCGGCGGCGCGTAAATCGGCATATAGTTTTTCGGCGGTCTCTTTGACCTGCGCGCTTTTTTTCATGCCGATGGGCACGATGGCGACATCAAACGGCGCGATGCCCGACGGGAAAATAATGCCGCGCTCGTCGTGATGTTGTTCGATGGCGGCGGCGACCACACGGGTGACGCCGATGCCGTAGCAGCCCATTTCCATGATCTGTGACTTGCCGCCTTCATCGAGGAAGGCGAGGTTCAGTGTCTTGGAATACTTGGTGCGCAACTGAAAGATATGACCGACTTCGATGCCGCGGCAGAGTTCAAGCTTGCCGTTGCTGTCGGGGCTGGCGTCGCCCGTGACAACGTTGCGGATGTCGGCGACCAGCGGCTCGGCGAAATCGCGCACGATGTTGGCGCCGGTGTAGTGGTGATCGGTTTCATTCGCACCGATGACAAAATCAGCCATTGCGGCCACCGTGCGGTCGGCAATCACAACGCCCTTGAAGCCCACTGGCCCCAGCGAGCCGGGGTCGGCGCCGAAAGCTGTGCTGATGCTCGCGGGCGCCGAAAATGCAATTGGTTTTTTCACCGCATCGAGTTTGCTTGCCTTGATCAGATTCAATTCATGGTCGCCGCGTACCATCAGCAGTACGGGTTTTTCGTCGATGCCATCGACCACCACGGCTTTGACGGTTTTTTCGGCAGGCATTTTCAGAAACGCACACAGTTCGGCGATGGTTTTTACGCCGGGGGTGTGTACCTTGATCAGTGGCTGGCTCGCATCCGGGCGTGGCGTCGCAGGCGCGACAGCCTCCGCAAGCTCCACGTTCGCCGCGTAATCCGAAT
>CAMDDY010000165.1 GCA_945893125.1 Bordetella parapertussis | reverse complement strand
GCCGCTGATCCGCAGCCATCCGCGCGCCGCGGCCGACATGTTGAGTGCTCTCACCGACACCTTTGTCGACTACCTCGCGGAAATTCGCAAAATCCCCGTGGACGGCGTGCTCTACGCCACCAATGCCTGCATCCTTGCGCCGTCGTCGCGCGGCATCAACGATGAAGAATTCCACCAGTTTCACGAGCCGTACGACCGGCGGTTGCTTAACGCCATGGACGGCCTCACGCGCATCGTGCATGCGCACGGCAATCCACTGGATCTGCGGCGCATTCTGGATTATTCCTGCGAGGCGCTCAGTTGGTCGGACCGGCTGGCGGGTAACCCTTCCATTGCCACAGTACGCAAACGCACTGACAAATGTCTGATGGGCGGCATCGATGAATCAAAACTGCACGAGCGCGCGCTGCCGGAAATCCGCGCGGAAGTCGCCGATGCACTGGCGCAGGCCGGCGGCACGCGCAACTTCATCCTCGCGCCCGGTTGCAACGTGGCGCCGGGCATTGCGCTGCGCGCCTTGCATTGTTTTCGCGATACCGCGCGCGCGTCAACGACTTCAGCAGAAGGTTAAGACACCATGTCCCGGCACGTCGTCGTTATCGGTTCGGGTGTGGTGGGTGCGGCCAGTGCTATCGAGGCATTGCACGACGGGCATCGCGTCACGCTGGTCGAGCCCGCAGACCCCGGCGGTGTAGCGGCGGCAAGTTACGGCAACGCCGGCTGGCTGTCGTCGCACTCGGTGCTGCCGCCGACCGAACCGGGGCTGTGGAAAAAAGTGCCGCGCTTTCTGCTCAACCCGCTGGGCCCGTTGACCATCCGCTGGGCCTATTTGCCGCAGGCCGCACCGTGGTTGCTGCGCTATCTCGCCGCCGGATGGACGACCGCGCGCATCGAGACCACGGCCCGCGCGTTACGCGCACTGCTGGAAGATGCGCCACGACTGCATCAGGCGCTCGCGGAAAAAGCCGGGGTCGCGCCGCTCATCGAGCAGCGCGGCGTGCTGCACATCTATCCGTCGCGCGCGAATTTTGAAGCGGAAGCCAATGCATGGCGCATACGGCGCATGATGGGCGTGCAGTGGCAAGAACTGAACGCGGACGCCTTGCATCAACGCGAGCCCGACCTGCATGCGCGTTACCAGTTCGGCATTGCCGTGGACGAGGCCGGCAGTTGCCGCGACCCCGGTGCTTACGTCGCGGCGCTGGTTGCTTATGCGCAAGCGCGGGGCGCGCAGCTCGTGCGCGACAAGGCGCGTGGATTTCGTATCGAGGGCGGACGATTGAAAGCCGTGACGACGGGCGGGGGTGACATCCCCTGTGACGCCGCCGTGATCGCTGCCGGCGTACGTTCGAAATCGTTGGCTGCACTGGCGGGAGACCGTGTGCCGCTGGGCGCCGAGCGCGGCTACCATGCGGTGATCGCTCAGCCGGAAGCCGCGCCGCGCACGGCGATGATGGCGTCCGACTGCAAGGCCGTCGCCACGCCCACCACGACTGGATTGCGTATTGCCGGGCAAGTGGAAATTGCCTCGGTGGATGCCGCGCCGAACTGGCGTCGCGCGGAGATACTGCGTGATCACCTGCTCAGCATGTTCCCGCAGCTGCCGCGTGAAATCCCGGCGCATCGCCTGCGCTACTGGATGGGTTGCCGCCCCAGCATGCCGGACGGTTTGCCGTGCATCGGGTATGCGAAGGCAAGCCGCGATATTATTCACGCGTTCGGCCACGGACATATCGGCCTGGGCGGCGCGGCGCGCACGGCGCGCGTGGTCGCGCAACTGCTGTCTGACCGCGCGCCGGAAATATCGCTGGGGCCCTATGACCCCGGACGTTTTGCCTGATCCTGATAGATACGCCGCAAGGAGCACCGCCAGATGACCTCTTCAGCATCACCCAACATCGCGCGCGGCGGCAAGGCCGTTTACGGCGCGCCGCTCGGCATACTCATGCTGGAAGCGCGTTTTCCGCGCATCCCCGGCGACATGGGCAACGCCACTACCTGGCCGTTTCCGGTGTTGTATCGCGTGGTACGCGGCGCGAGCCCCGAGAAAGTGGTGCTGCACGGCGCGCGCGGATTGCTGCCGGATTTTATCGATGCCGCGAAAGACCTCGTGCGCCTCGGCGCCGAAGCGATCACCACCAATTGCGGATTTCTGTCGTTGTTTCAGAACGAACTCGGCGCTGCCGCGGGCGTGCCGGTGGCTACGTCGTCGATGATGCAGGTGCGCTGGGTGCAGGCCACGCTGCCGCCGGGCAAACGCGTCGGTATCGTCACGGTGAGTGGCGCAACGCTGACGCCGGCGCATCTGGAATCGGCGGGCGTGCCGCTGGATACGCCGTATGTCGGCACCGAAAACGGCCGCGAATTTTTTCGCGTGCTGATCAAGGCCGAGAAGGACGACATGGACATTGACCTGGCGCGGCAGGACATCGTGGATGCCGGCAAAACGCTGGTGGCCCGGCATCCCGGCATCGGCGCCATCGTGCTCGAATGCACCAATATGCCGCCTTATGCCGCCGCCTTGCGCGACGCGGTCGGATTGCCGGTCTACGATATTTACTCCATGATCAACTGGTTTCACGCGGGCTTGCGCCCGCGCCGGTTTGATTGACGTAACACTATGTTTATAAACATTATTTTAAAGATGCTGCCATGGCCCTTGCTGCTCGCCACAGCGGCGCACGCGGCCTATCCTGAAAAACCGGTGCGCATCATCGTGCCTTTTCCGCCCGGCGGCAGCGCGGATATTCTGGCGCGCACGCTCGCCAACAAACTGCATCCGGTGTTCGGCCAGGTCTTTATCGTCGATAACCGCGCAGGTGCGGCAGGCAATATCGGCACTGACCTGGTCGCAAAATCCAAGCCCGACGGCTACACGCTGCTGGTGGGCCTGATGAACACCCATGTGGTGAATCAGGCGTTTAATGCCAACCTGCCGTTCAAGGGCGTGGATGATTTCACGCCAGTGGCGAATCTGGCGGCTGTTATCACCACCATGGCGATGCACCCCTCGGTGCCGGTTGGCAACGTCAGGCAGTTCATCGCTTTCGCCAAGGCCAATCCGGGCAAGCTTGCGTACGCATCCGCCGGCAGCGGCTCATCCAACCATCTGTGTGCCGCCGTGTTCGAGAAGATGGCGGGCTTGCGCATGCTGCACATCCCCTACAAGGGCGGCGCGCCCGCGACGCTTGATACCGTGACCGGTCAGGCGCAAGTGATTTTCACCGCCGCCACACAGACGCTTCCGCATGTGAAAACCAACCGGCTAAAGTTGCTGGGCGTAACGCGCGGGCAGCGGGTTGCGCTGTTTCCCGAGGTGCCCGCCATTGCCGAGACATTGCCCGGATACGACATCGTGGTGTGGTTCGGCCTGTTCGGCCCGGCCGGCATGCCGAAAGACATCACCGCGCGGCTTAATACAGAAGTGAACCGTGTAATGAATGCGCCGGAGACCAAAAAAACCATGGAAGACATGGGCGTCGAGGTCTACAACGCCACGCCGGAGCAGTTTCTCGAAACCCTGCGCAAGGAAACGGCTTACTGGAACAAAGCGGTGCGCGAGTACCAGCTCAAAGTGGATTGAGCGCGCGGCGTTATTGCTGATCGACGGACTGACTACATAAAGACCCCCATGCACGCCTATCGCCCCACCCTCACCGGCACACGTCACATGATTTCGGCCGGGCATCACGCCGCCGCGCACGCGGGCTTCACCATACTCGAGGCCGGCGGCAACGCGGTCGATGCCGGCGTTGCAGCGGGCATTGCGCTCGGCGTTTTGCAAACCGATCTGGTCAATTTCGCCGGCGTCGCACCGATGATGATTTACCTCGCCGACACGCGCGAAGTGGTGAACATCGACGGCCTCGGCACCTGGCCGCAGGCCGCGGACATCAACGTGTTCATTCAGCAGCATGGCGGCAAAATGCCGCCGGGCATATTGCGCACGCTGATTCCCGCCGCGCCCGATGCGTGGATTACCGCGCTGGAAAAATACGGCACCATGGGCTTTGGCGAAGTGGCGCAAGCCGCCATTCGTTTTGCGCGCGACGGCTTTGCCATGCACTGGCTGATGGCCGGATTCATCGAGCAAAACGAGGCGGAATACCGCCGCTGGCCATCGAACACGCAAGTATTTTTGCCCAACGGCAAGCCGCCACGCGTCGGCGACATCTTCGTGCAAAGCGAACTCGGCCGCACGCTGCAATACCTGGCCGACGAAGAAGCGGCGCAGTCCAGCAAAGGCCGCGTTGCCGGATTGCACGCCGCGCGCAACGCGTTTTATCGCGGAGATATCGCTGCGACCATCGCCCGCTATCACCGCGACAACGGCGGCTGGGTGACGATGAAAGACCTGGCGGATTACGCCGTCTCATTCGAGACGCCGCAGCGTACGCGGTTCGGCGATGTGGATCTGTATACCTGCGGGCCGTGGTCGCAGGGCCCGGTATTGCCGCAGGCACTCAACGTCCTGTCCGGCATCGATTTGCGCGGGCTGGGCCATAACTCCACGCCTTACATACATGCCGTGACCGAGGCGCTGAAGCTCGCCTATGCCGACCGCCAGTGTTATTACGGCGATCCCAAATTTGTCAGCGTGCCGATGGATACCTTGCTGTCGGCATCGTACGCGGACGAACAGCGCAAACGCATTGATCCGCAGAAGGCAGCACCGGGCATGCCCCAGCCCGGCGCCATCGCCGGCCACGCGGCCCATACGCCGCAACTGCCGCCGGCGGCGCGGGGCAATCCGCCGTCCGCGCCCGGCACCTCGTACGTCAGCGTGATCGATCGCCACGGCAATGCGTTTTCCGCCACGCCAAGCGATGCGTCATCGGCCACGCCGGTGATCCCCGGCATCGGCCTGTGCCCTTCGTCGCGCGGCTCACAGTCGTGGTGCGATCCGCGGCATCCCGCGTGCGTTGCGCCCGGTAAACGCCCCCGCCTCACCTGCGCCCCGGCGATGGCGCTGCGCGACGGAAGAGCCTACATGCCGTTCGGCTCGCCAGGCAACGACGTGCAGCCGCAGGCCATGTTGCAGGTGTTTTTGAATCTGCATGTGTTCGGAATGGACTTGCAGTCCGCCATCGAAGCGCCGCGGTTCGCGACCTACAGCTATCCGTCCTCATCCGAACCGCACACCTATCTGCTTGCGCGGCTCACCCTCGAAAGCCGAGTGCCGCGCGCAACCGGCGATGCGCTTGCAGCGATGGGACACGACATTAAATGGTGGCCCGAGCTTGAAGAAGCTGCGGGCGCGGTATGTGCGGTACGCGTTAACCCGGAAACCGGCGTGCTCGAAGGCGGCGCGGATCCGCGCAGACTGGCTTATGCGCTGGGCTGGTAGGCATGATCGCTGCGATCATTGCCGTGGCCTGCCGTTTAAGCACGTCGGGCATCCCGTTCATAGGCCCAGCGCTGACAAGCCCGGATGTTCATCGGGGCGGCGCCCCAGCGGCCAGTGAAACTTGCGGTCATTGGCCTCAATCGGCAGATCGTTGATGCTGGCCATTCTGCGATGCATAAACCCCTGCTGGTTGAACTCCCAGTTTTCATTGCCGTAGGAGCGAAACCAGTTGTTCGAATCATCGTGCCACTCATAGGCAAACCGCACCGCGATGCGATTGCCCTGAAAGGCCCACAGTTCTTTCACCAGCCGATAGTCCAGCTCTTTTTGCCATTTGCGCCGCAGGAATTGCACAATGGCTTCGCGCCCGGTTAGAAACTCGGCGCGGTTTCTCCAGGCACTGTCCAGTGTGTACGCCAGCGATACCCGGTCTGGGTTTCGGGTGTTCCACGCGTCTTCGGCCATGCGAACCTTCTGCGTCGCCGATGCGGCATCGAACGGCGGGAAGGGTGGCCTGGATGGTTCGGCAGTGCTCATGCTGACCTTTCAGTATCTCAGGTGTTTAACGTAGAAGTATGCGGCGCGCGCGCACAGCACTTGAAGCTGCCGCGCTGTTACCGCCCGTCCGCACCACTGCCAGGTTGGGCTTCACCTGGCCTACCGTTGTGGCACCAGCTTGAATTGGATTTTGCAGCCTACGGCCTCGGCATATTTCTTCAGCGAGGTGAGCGACGGCGCATGCTTGCCAGCCGATTCAAGGCGGGAAATCGTACTTTTTGTAGTGCCCATGCGGGCAGCCACCGCTTCCTGCGTAAGACCGGCCCGCGCACGCGCAGCGAGCATTTCGTTCGCAACGGCGTACTCAACCGCGAGCGCTTGATATGCCGCCTGAAAGCCTCCGCGTTTTCGTGCTTTCTTGAGGAAGGCGTCGTGGTTGTGGGAAACAGGTTGATATTTGAGTTCAGCCATTGAGTACCTCCTTCAGGCGTTTGCGAGCCAGCTTCAGTTCTCGATCTGGCGTCTGCTGTGACTTTTTGACAAAAGCGTGCGGGACTACTGCACGGCGACCTATGAGAAAGCAATAAAACGCTCGCCCAATGCCGGACTTCCCTCTTGGCCTTAGCTCGAACAGAGCATCTCCCAATGTCCGAGAATGCGGAAGCCTCAGATTTGGGCCGTGCTCCATGAGGAGCTCTGCAATGCGCGCGTAATCCGCAAGGATGTCCGCTGGCCAAGCCTCAATTTCAGCAAGCACCTTCGGATGAAAGTATTCGATGGAATAGAGCATGTCGAAAGGTTCTCATATTTGAGAACACTGGTCAATCTCTTTGTGAGGCGCAACGACGCGTTGAACGGCGGGCCGGCGCGGACGGTTGATGTAGAACGGGGCTCGCGGCCCGCCCGTTCCACTTAAAGTTAGGCTGGATGAGTGATTGCATCCATCGCTTGAGGCACACCATGGCCATGGACCTTCTACAGTCGGGCACCGAACGCGCTGTCATTGCGCTGTGGCTGGGACACGAATCGGTGGAAACCACGCAGATCTACCTCGACGCGACGCTTGCGATGAAGGAGAAGGCTCTGGCGAAGACGTCCCTGCGGCACGGCAAGCCAGGACGCTACAAGCCGGGCGACCAGCTTCTCGACTTCCTGAGCAACCTATAGAGCAGCCAAGACTATGTCGGGTAATCGATCGATCAAATCTGTTCCACGACCTGCTCTTCCCTCGTGATCGCCACCGTTGATCGAAATCACTCGACATAGTCAGGGAGGGTAGATAGTGGCGCCTATGTCTCGCAAGACATAGGCGCCATTCGTTTGCCACGCATTTGTTGCAGTCAGGCTACGACATCCGCACGGTGCAAACGTTGTTGGGCCACGCAGATGTCGCGACGACGATGATTTATACCCATATGTTTAACGTGGGCGGCGGCGGGGTCATCAGTCCGCTGGATCGGCTCGCCCCGGCGTCTCGCGCAGAGCAGCCGCGCGTGCAATACGCCTTGGCGTAACATGATATAACTATTTATTTATAAACATGATTTTTACTACGTCAACCAGTCCTTCACCACCAAAAACGTCTCATACAATTCCGCCTCGCGCGAACCCGCCTCCGGCTTCCAGTCATACCGCCAGTTCACCACCGGCGGCAGCGACATCAATATTGATTCCGCGCGGCCACCGGATTGCAGGCCGAACAGGGTGCCGCGGTCGTAGACGAGATTAAATTCGACGTAGCGTCCGCGGCGATAGGCCTGGAACGCGCGCTCTTGGTCGCCGTAGGGCAGCGCGCGGCGGCGCTCGACGATCGGCGTGTAGGCTTGGAGAAAATGATCGCCCACGCTTTGCATCAGGGCAAAGCAGGTGGCGAAATCGGGGGTATGCACGTCGTCGTAGAAAATGCCGCCGATGCCGCGCGGTTCATTGCGATGTTTCAGAAAAAAATAATCGTCGCACCACTTTTTGTATTTTGGATGTCGATCTTCGCCGAAGGATGCGAGCGCATCGCGGCAGGTTTGATGAAAATGGCGCGCGTCGTCTTCAAAGCCGTAATACGGCGTCAGGTCCATGCCGCCGCCGAACCACCATACGGCGTCCGCTCCCGGCTTTACCGCGCAGAACAGGCGCACGTTCATGTGTACGGTGGGCACCATCGGGTTGCGTGGGTGCAGCACCAGTGACACGCCCAGCGCTTCGTAAGAGCGCCCCGCCAGTTCAGGCCGTGCGGCGGTTGCCGACGGCGGCAGGCCTTGGCCGAACACGTGCGAGAAGCCCACGCCAGCGCGCTCGAACAGTTGGCCGTCTTCGAGTATGCAGGTGACGCCGCCGCCACCGCCCAGGTTCGCGGGACGCATCCAGGCGTCGCGTTTGAAGGCTTTGCCGTCGAGCGCGGTTAGCGCATCGATGATGCGGGTTTGCAGTCCTTCAAGATACGTTTTTACGGGTTGAGTATCCATGAGGGGCAAGGATACCTTACTGCGACACCGCTGTTAGGGCTTGCGCGCACCGGCGGGGCTGATCGCGCGATAGCCGATATCACGCCGCATCAGCATGCCGTCGAAGCGGATTTGCGCGGCAATTTCGTAGGCGCGTTTTTGCGCGGTGCGCGCGTTGTGGCCAAGCGCGGTGACGCACAACACGCGCCCGCCGCTGGTGACCACGTCGTTGCCGCCGATGTTGTCACCGAACGCAGTGCCCGCGTGAAACACGTGGTAATCCTCGCCGGCTTCCGGAAGCCCGTTAATCACGTCGCCCTTGCGCGGATTGTCCGGATAGCCATGCGCGGCCAGCACCACGCCGAGCGCCACGCGCGGATCCCATTCGGCTTCGATTTTGTCGAGCGTGCCGTCGATGGCGTGTTCGAGCAGTTCCACCAAATCACTTTTTAAACGCATCATAATGGGCTGCGTCTCCGGATCGCCCATGCGGCAGTTGAATTCCAGCGTGTTGACCTTGCCGTCTTTGGTAATCATTAGGCCGGCGTAAAGAAATCCGGTGTAGGGGATGCCGTCTTTTTCCATGCCGGCGAGCGTGGGCATGATGATTTCGCGCATCACTTTGGCGTGTATCGCGGGCGTGACCACTGGCGCCGGAGAGTAAGCGCCCATGCCGCCGGTGTTGGGGCCAATGTCACCATCGCCTAACCGCTTGTGATCCTGGCTGCTGGCCAACGCCAGCGCATGTTTGCCGTCGGCCAACACGATGAAGCTGGCTTCTTCGCCTTCGAGAAAGGCTTCGATCACCACGCGTGCGCCTGCCGCACCCATGCGGTTGTCGATGAGCATCATGTCGACCGCCGCGTGCGCCTCGGTTGCGTTCATCGCGACCACCACGCCTTTGCCTGCGGCAAGGCCATCGGCCTTAATGACGATAGGCGCGCCCTGCCGGTCGATATAGGCGTGCGCTTCTTTCGCGTCACTGAAAGTGGCGTAGGCCGCGGTGGGTATGCCGTGGCGCTGCATGAAGCTTTTGGAAAAATCTTTCGAGCTTTCGAGTTGTGCGGCGCGCTGCGTGGGGCCGAAGATGCGCAATCCGGCGGCGCGAAACGTATCCACCACGCCATCGGCAAGCGGCGCTTCGGGGCCAACAACAGTCAGTAAGATGTTGTTTTTATTAACAAATTCTATCAGGTCGGTGGTGCGCGTGAGAGCCACGTTTTCAAGCCCCTCCTCGCGTGCCGTGCCCGCATTGCCCGGCGCAACGTAAACCTTGGACACGCGCGCGGACCGCAACAAGCGCCACGCCAATGTGTGTTCGCGGCCCCCTGAACCAATGACGAGGATTTTCATCCGAAAATTTTGGGTAACCGGTGAATAGTAAACAGTAATCCGCGCGACGAAGGGGGGAGATGTTTACTCTTCACGGTTCACCATTCACTGCAGTTAGTGCCTGAAATGCCGCACGCCGGTGTACACCATGGCGATGCCGTGTTCATCGGCTGCGGCCGCCACTTCTTCATCACGCACGCTGCCGCCCGGCTGAATGATGGCTTTCGCGCCC
>CAMDDY010000164.1 GCA_945893125.1 Bordetella parapertussis | reverse complement strand
GGCGAAAAAGAGCGCGATGATACTGATTTTTGAGGGATTTTGCAAGAATTACCTTGTCCAGCGGATCAGCTTTCGATGGCGCGCTCACAGGTGGCTTAAACGCCTGAATTACCCGTGATCCCGGCCTGAAACCATGAATTTACTTAAAGCGCTGGGAACCATCAGCAGCATGACGCTGCTGTCGCGCATCCTGGGTTTTGTGCGCGATACGGTGATTGCGCGCGTGTTTGGCGCGGGACTGGCCACGGACGCTTTTTTCGTGGCGTTCAAGATTCCCAACTTTTTGCGCCGATTGTTCGCGGAAGGCGCGTTTTCGCAGGCGTTCGTGCCGATTCTGTCCGAATACAAGAACCGTCGCGGCGAAAACGAACTGCGTGATCTCATCGATTACGTTTCGGGCCTGCTGGCGCTGGCGCTGTTTGTGGTCACAGTGATCGGGGTGCTGGCGGCGCCTTACATTATTTATGTCAGCGCGCCGGGGTTTGCCAAGGACCCCGGCAAGTTCAATCTGACGGTTGATCTGCTGCGCATCACGTTCCCGTACATCCTGTTTATTTCGCTCACCGCGCTGGCCGGCGGCATACTCAATACCTTCAGCCGCTTTGCGGTGCCGGCGTTTACGCCGGTGCTGCTGAATGTGTCGTTCATTGCGTTTACGCTGTGGCTGACCCCTTATTTTGATCCGCCGGTCAAGGCGCTGGCGTGGGCGGTGTTGGTGGGCGGTGTGCTGCAGTTGGCGTTTCAGATCCCGTTCCTGATGCGCCTGCGCGCGCTGCCGCGTTTCAAACTCAATTTTCGGCACGACGGCGTGCGGCGCGTGCTGCGGCAAATGGGACCGGCGCTGTTTGGTGTTTCGGTGGGGCAAATCAGTTTATTGCTGAACGTGATTTTTGCCTCGTTTCTGCTCACCGGCAGCGTGTCGTGGCTGTATTACGCCGATCGTTTGATGGAATTTCCGGCGGGCATGCTGGGTGTTGCGCTCGGCACGATACTGCTGCCGGGTTTGTCGAAACACTATGCCAATAAATCCGGCGAAGAATATTCAGCGCTGCTAGATTGGGGGATGCGGCTCACGTTCCTGCTGGCAGTCCCCGCAGCCGTGGGGCTGGCCGTGCTGGCGATGCCGCTGATCATCACCTTATTCATGTATGGGGCGTTTTCCATCGCGGATGCGCAGGCCACGCGCGCGGCATTGATGGCTTACAGCATTGGTTTGCTCGGCCTGATCCTGGTGAAAGTGTTGGCGCCCGCGTTTTATGCGCGGCAGGACATCCGCACGCCGGTGAAAATTGCAGTGATTACGCTGGTGGTCACGCAATTGATGAATCTGGCGTTTATCGGCCCTCTGCAACACGCGGGGCTGGCGCTGGCGACGGGGTTGGGCTCCTGCCTGAACGCGGTGCTGCTGTATTATCTGTTGCACAAGCGTGAAATACATGTGCCGCGGCCGGGGTGGGCAACGTTTCTGCTCAAATTGTTGTGCGCCGTGGCGGCAATGGGGGCGGCAGTATGGTTTGCCGCGGATCAACCGCAGCGATGGGTAACCGCTGGTGCGCCCGTTCGCGTGGCGTGGCTGTTGGGCGTGGTGTCGCTGGGGGGCGTGGTGTATTTCGCGGTGTTGTGGCTGATGGGGTTTCGCTGGTCCGATTTCAAGCGGCACGAGGCGAGATAGAACGTTGCGCGGCGGCGCGCTGCTATCGTTGCAGCATGCGCCGCGACAGGTACGACAGGACATCCACCAGCGCTACCAGCAGGATCATCGCAACCAGTATCGAACTGGTTTCGCTCATGTGGAATAGCCCCATGTGGAATGCGAGCATTTGTCCCAGCCCGCCGCCGCCCACCACGCCCAGAATCGCCGCGGCACGAATATTGTTTTCCCATCGATACAGCGTGTACGACAACAGTTGCGGCACGATCTGCGCCAGTGTTGAATAGAGGAACACACGGCCCGCCGGCACACCCTGAACCCGTAGCGCGTAGGCCGGGCCGGGCGGCGCGTTTTCGATAGCCTCGGCGAACAGCCGCCCCAGCACGCCCGTGGTGTGCAGCGCCAGCGCCAGTGTCCCGGCAAAGGGGCCGAGGCCCGCCGAGATGATCAGCAGGGCCGCCCACACCAGTTCCGGGATGGAGCGCAGGCCATTGAGAATCAGCCGCGTCGGGCCGCGCCACAGCGCTCTGTCGTCCACATGCGTGCGGCTGGCAGGCAGTGCCAGCGTAAGACCCGCGACGACGGCCAGCAACGTGCCCAGCGCCGACATGGCGATGGTTTCGAGGCTGGCGACCAATAATTTTTGCAGGAATACGGGGTTTACGGACGGCGACAGCAATTCGCCCAGAAACTTGCCCATCCTGCGCGCGGAATCCGCGGACAGGAATTTTGCCCATTGCATATCCAGCGTCCAGAAACTCGCTGCCGTGAGCGCGGCGAGACCGAGCAGGAACCAGCACGCGGCGCAGCGCGCATCAAAGAGTTTGGGCGGCAGCCGATAGATTTCATTGGCGGCGGCGGTGGCGGCGAGGGGCGGCTTGGCGGGCGGATTGCTCATGCCAGTACCCGCCGCAGCCAGGAACTGGCGTAGTCGGCCAGCCCTACCAGCAGCATGAAAACAATCAGCATGGTGGCGACTTCGCCGCCCTGGAACATTTTCATGGAATTATCCATTTGCTGTCCCAGTCCGCCCGCGCCCACGAATCCGAGTACGGCGGAGGAACGAATCGCGCATTCCCAGCGATACACGGTGTAGCTGGTCAGTTCCGCGGCGCTCTGCGGCAGCAGGCCGTAGAAAAACGCTTGCAGGCGCCCCGCGCCGTTACGCAGCAGGGTGTTGGTGGCATGCGACTCATCACTTTCGAGGATTTCGCCGTACACCTTGCCGAGCATGCCGCCGTAGGTGAGTGCGATGGCGAACACGCCCGCGGTAGGGCCGAGTCCGACCACGCGCACAAATACCAGCGCCCAGATCAGTTCGGGCACGCTGCGCAGCACGATCAGCAGCCAGCGCGTGGCCTGGCGGAAAACAAAGGGAATCGCGTGCATGCGCCCCGGCAATGCGGAAATGGACAGTGCGCTGGTGGACAGCAGCGTGAGCGGAATCGCGATCAGCAGCGCCAGTGCCATGCCTGCCGTGGCAATGGCGACGGTGCGCCAGCATTCGCGCGCCACCAGCAGCAGAAATTCGCCCTCGATCTTGGGCGGGAAAAAATCGCCCAGAAAACGCCGGGTTGACTTGATGGTTTCAGGTTCGAACAACGTCCAGGGTTTGAATTCGGTCAACACCAGCATGGGCGCCAGAATGACCAGCCCTGTGCACATCCAGAATACGCGCGACACCCACGCCGGATCACGCAATCGTGGCGGTGGTAAGGCAGCGGATGCAGACACGTTCACCGGCGTTGCTAGCGGCAATACATGACGGCCGGCGGCGGATCACCGCCTGCATCGTCGCCCGGCACGGGCGGGGCGCCGGCGAGTTCGTGTTCATGCTGGGCATACAGGTCTGCCAGCCGCTGCGGCGTGACATCAGGTGACGGCAGATCGAATTGAATTTCGCCGTCACGCAATCCGATGACCCGCGAGAAGCGCCGCGCCACATCAACCTGATGCAGCGTGGTGATGAGCGTTGCGCCGTGCTCGCGTGCCGCTTGCGTCAGGCTTTCGATGGCCAGCGCGGCCCGCGACGGATCGAGCGACGACAGGGGTTCATCGATTAACCACAACGATGCGGATGACACCAGTGCACGCGCGAGGCCCACGCGCTGGCGTTCGCCGCCCGAGAGCCGGTCAACGCGATCCCACAGCTTGTTGGCAAGGTCAAAACGCGCGAGTGCCGCTTCGGCCTCGGCGATATGCGCCGGGTAAATCAGCGAACGCAGACTGGCCGCGAGCGACTGGCGCGGCAGCCGCGCCGCCAGTACCGCGGTAATGACGCGTTGGCGCGGCGGCAGCGGCGGCGACTGCGGCGCGAGAAACAGCAGGCCACGCAGCTTCTGCAGGCTGGCCACGGAAAGTTGCCACGGGTCGATTCCATCGAGTTCGAGTTTTCCCGCGACCGGTTTCAACGCGCAAGCGAGCGCATGCAACAGCGTGGTTTTGCCCGCGCCCGACGGGCCGATGACCGCGACTTGTTCACCGGGCGCGACCTGTAGCGACACCGGTTTGAGGGCTGGCGCGCTGCCGGCGGCCGCGGCGCGATGACGCGCCGACAGGCCTTCAATGCTGATGCGCATGCGGCTGACTTACGCTCTACTTGATGAGGCCGGCGCTGCGCCCCGCCGTTTCAAGTTCGCGATAGTTCTCCGCCCGGGTGGCGATGTATTTGGTGGCGCGGTTCAGCGTCAGGATTTCCTTGCCCTCCGCGTTCGCCATCGACAGATCGAGCAGCGCCTTGGTGATGCGTTCACGCAGCGCCGCCGGCATGTCGGCATGCACCGACCAGTTGTAGTTAAAATACGGCGGCGTGGTGTAGAAAACGCTTACTTTCGCGGTATCGACTTTTTTCTCGTCGACGAATTTGCGCCAGACGGTGATATCGAGCGCGGCGGCATCGACGCGGCCACCCACCACGGAAGCGATGGTTGCGTCATGCGCGCCCGAATAGGCGACGCGTTTGAAATCCTTGTCCGGGTCGATCTTCGCCTGCAACAGGAAGCTGCGCGGCATCAGGTGGCCGGAGGTGCTCGATTGCGAGCCGAAGCTGACCTGTTTGCCTTTCAGATCAGGCAGCGCTTTGATGCCGGAGTCGGTCAGCGTGATGAATACCGAACGGAATTGCGTGTCTTCTTCGCGTTGTGCGATGGGCACGATCTTGCCGCCGGAGCGCAGTTGCGCCTGCACATGCGTAAAGCCGCCGAACCACACCAGATCGACTTGCTTGTTGACCAGCGCCTCTACCGCGGCGGGATAATCGTTGACCGGGGTGAATTCCACTTTCACGCCGACCGTGCGTTCCAGATATTTTGTCAGCGGGCCGAACTTGCGCATCTGTTCGGTGGCGGCTTCCTCGGGGATGGTGGTGACCTTGAGGACTTGCTGTTGGGCGAGGGCGGGTGCGGCGGCGAGGACCGTCAGACTGAAGGCGGCTATGGTGGTGCGAAGCAGGGAAATAAGGCGGGCGGGGAATTGCGGGAAGATGCGGGGCATGAGGTTTCCTTTCTGATGGGCTGACGTGTTTCGGGGGTGTACGTTGACCGATTGACTCGCGCGTACTTGCGCGGCAAATCCGGTCACGACACGGCGCGTGCGGGACGGGCTTGGATCAATCATGGCTGTGCTTTCTATTTCAATAGAGGTTAGGTACGAGTCTGCGACAGACCAGCTTAGCGCCCGTCCATCGCAATGCGGAAGTTACAGCAGGACGGCATGAATTGCAAAACGCGCCGGGCTGCCGCAACGTGCCGCGCCCGTGCCCGCGTTCACCGCATCTTGCTGCTCCGGAACCGTCATGCGCTGTCATGCGCCGCATTGGGTGAAGGCGGGAAACACGCTATAATTCAAGCTTTTACGCGTTGTTCTTGCCATGCGCATTACCCGCGGCATACCTGCTGCCGCTACCTCTCCTGTTGCACTCACGATAGGCAATTTCGACGGTGTCCATTTGGGTCACCGCGCGATGCTGGATGAGCTCGCGCGCGCATCGCGGCGGCTGAATGTGCCGTCGTGCGTGATGATTTTCGAGCCGCAACCGCGCGAGTTTTTCGCGCCGGATGTGGCGCCCGCACGCTTGACCTCGCTGCGTGAGAAGCTTGAACTGCTGGCCGCAAGCGATGTTGATCGCGTGCATGTGTGCCGTTTTAATTACGCCTTTGCACAGATCGCGGCGCAGGACTTTATCGAGCGTGTGCTGGTGCGCGGCTTGGGCGTGCGCTGGTTGCAGGTGGGGGATGACTTCCGGTTTGGTTCGCGCCGCGCCGGCGATTTTGTGATGCTGAAAAACGAAGCGCCGCGCCTGGGCTATGAAGTGCAGGCGCTGCCGACGGTGATGATGGAAGGTGTGCGTGTATCCAGCACCGCAGTGCGCGATGCGCTGGCTGCGGGTGAACTGGATCGCGCGACGCGCTTGTTGGGGCGGCCCTACACCATCAGTGGACGCGTGGTGCGCGGCGATCAACTGGGCCGCACGCTGGGATTTCCAACGGCGAACATGCAGATGAAACACAATCGCGCGCCGCTGGCGGGCATTTTCGCGGTGGAGGTGCATGGCGCAGCGGCGAACGTAGTGCGCGGCGCGGCAAGCCTCGGCGTGCGGCCCACGGTAAAGGCGCAGGGCGCT
Source organism: Bordetella parapertussis (assembly GCA_945893125.1). Taxonomy (GTDB): domain Bacteria; phylum Pseudomonadota; class Gammaproteobacteria; order Burkholderiales; family SG8-41; genus UBA5216. The sequence continues at coordinate 3,576 of CAMDDY010000164.1, read as the reverse complement.
GCGGTTCTGGAAGTATATCTATTTGATTTTAATGAAGAAATTTACGGGCGGCATTTGCGCGTGGATTTTTTGCACAAGCTGCGGGATGAAGAGAAATACGCCGACCTTGAAACATTGAAGCGTCAAATTGCGCGCGATGTTGAAAATGCGAAAACCTACTTCTTCACCGCAGAGGCGCAAAGGCGCAAAGGAAACGCAAAGTAATTTCCTACCGTCGTTCTGGCCTGCGCCAGAATGACGGGAAGAGTATATGCCCCACACGAAGCCCGATGACCCTTGGTTATGACTGACTACAAACACACCCTGAACCTGCCCGATACGCCATTCCCCATGCGCGGCGATATGGCCAAGCGCGAGCCGTTGATGTTGAAGCAATGGCAGGAGCGCAGGTTTTACGAGCGCATTCGTGCCGCGAGCAAGGGGCGACCGCGCTTTGTGCTGCACGACGGCCCGCCGTATGCGAACGGCGACATTCACATCGGCCATGCGGTCAACAAGATACTCAAGGATATGATCGTCAAGTCAAAGTCACTGTCGGGCTTTGACGCGCCGTATGTGCCGGGCTGGGATTGTCACGGCATGCCGATTGAAGTGCAGATCGAAAAGAAACACGGCAAACATCTGCCGACGGCGGAAACGCAAAAGCTGTGCCGCGCGTATGCCGCCGAACAGGTCGAGCGGCAGAAGCTGGATTTCATTCGGCTCGGCGTGCTCGGCGAATGGGACAACCCGTATCTCACGATGGCGTTCAAGAACGAGGCCAACGAGATACGCGCGCTCGGCAAGCTACTGGAAAAGGGCTACGTCTATCGCGGGTTAAAGCCGGTGAACTGGTGCTTCGATTGCGGCTCGGCGCTGGCGGAAGCCGAAGTGGAATACGAAGACCGCAAGGATATGGCGATTGATGTGGGCTTTCCGTTTGCGGATACGGGCGCTATCGCCAAAGCGTTTGGCTTACCGGTGTTGCCGGACAAGCCCGGTTGCGTGGTGATCTGGACCACGACGCCATGGACGTTGCCGGGTAATCAAGCGCTGAACGCGCATCCCGAGTTTGACTACAATTTGGTCGATACCGAGCGCGGGTTGTTGATACTCGCGGCCGACTTGCAGGCGGCTTGTCTGGCGCGCTTCAAGCTCACAGGCGTGACGCTTGCCACCTGCAAGGGCGTGGCGCTGGAGCGCGTGAATTTCAAACATCCGTTTTATGACCGGCTGTCACCGGTTTACCTTGGCGATTACGTCACGCTCGATACCGGCACCGGCATCGTGCATTCTGCGCCCGCGTACGGCGTCGAAGACTTTCAGTCGTGCCGCCGCTATGGCATGAAGGACGTGGATATTCTTACCCCGGTGATGGGCGACGGCAAATACGTGTCCACGTTGCCGCTATTCGGCGGCGAGATGATCTGGAAAGCCAATCCAAAAATCGTTACGCACCTCGAAGAAAAAGGCGTGCTGTTTAATCAAGCGCAGCATCTGCACAGTTATATGCACTGCTGGCGGCACAAGACGCCGGTGATTTTGCGCGCGACGATCCAGTGGTTTGCCGGACTGGACGACGCACCCGGCTGGAATGGTGTGAAGCCCGCCGAGCCTTTGCGCGCCACCGCGTTACGCGGCGTGGAAAACACCAAATTTTTCCCCGCATGGGGGCAAGCGCGGCTGCACGGCATGATCAGTAATCGCCCGGACTGGACGCTCTCACGTCAGCGTCAGTGGGGTGTGCCGATGCCGTTTTTTATCCACAAGGAAACCGGCACGCTGCATCCGCGCACACTTGAATTGCTGGAGCAGGTGGCGCAACGCGTCGAACTGTCAGGCATCGAAGCGTGGCAGGCGGTTGCACCCGACGAATTGCTGGGCGCCGATGCCGCGCACTACGACAAGATAAAAGACACGCTCGACGTGTGGTTCGACTCCGGCGCCACCCATTTCACCGTGCTGCGCAATTCGCACGCGGATGCGTGTGCCTATCCGGCGGATTTGTATCTCGAAGGCTCGGATCAGCATCGCGGCTGGTTTCACTCGTCGCTGCTGGTGAGCTGCATGACCGATGGCCAGCCGCCGTATCGCGCGTTGCTCACGCATGGTTTTGTGGTGGATGGCAATGGCCGCAAGATGGCCAAGTCCATGGGTAATGTGGTTGCCCCGCAGAAGGTGATGGACGAGTTTGGGGCGGATGTTTTACGACTGTGGGTGGCGGCGACGGATTATTCGAGCGAACTGTCGATCTCGAAAGAGATTTTGAAGCGCGTGGTCGAATCGTACCGCCGCATCCGCAACACGCTGCGTTTTCTGCTGTCAAACCTGGCGGATTTTGACATTGCGCGCGACGCGCTGCCGATGGATCAATGGCTGGAAATCGATCGCTACGCGTGGGTGATGACCTGCGATTTGCAAGCCGCCTTAGTTTCATACGCACCCTCCGAACCGGGCGTTCGCGAGCCGAAATCCCTCGGCCACTACGGCAGCTACGAGTTTCATCAGGTGGCGCAGCGGCTGCAATCGTTTTGCTCCGAGGACCTGGGCGGTTTTTATCTCGACATACTCAAAGATCGCCTCTATACCGCACCCACCACGGGGCGCGCGCGGCGTGCCGCGCAAAATGCGCTATATCACATCACGCAGGCGCTGACGCGGCTGATGGCGCCGATACTGTCGTTCACCGCCGAAGAAGTTTGGGCGACGATACAAAAGAGCGACAGCAGCGTATTTGAGCAGACCTGGTACGCGCTGGATTTGCCGCGTGATGCGGATGCGCTGCGTACGCGCTGGGGCCAACTGCGCGCGCTGCGTTCCGACGTGCAAAAGGAGCTCGAAACCCTGCGTGCATCGGGCAAAATCGGCTCATCGCTGGCGGGCGAGGCGGATTTGTATGCCGAAGGTGACGCGCAGGGCTTGCTGGCTTCATTGGGCGACGACGTGCGCTTCGTGATGATTACCTCGCGCGCTACAGTGCATGCCGGCAAAGGCGGCAACGCAGTGTCCGGCGCGGGCGTGGGTATCAGCGTCAACCCGACGACCTATACCAAGTGCGAACGTTGCTGGCATTATCGCGCCGACGTGGGCGCGCATGACAAGCAGGCCGAACATCCGCTGCTGTGCGGACGCTGTATATCCAATCTGTTCGGCCCCGGCGAGCCGCGCGAACATGCGTGAGTGGAACATGCGTAAGTGGCTGTTGCTGGCGGCGGCGATCGTGGTGATCGATCAGATCACCAAGGTTTTCATCATGCGGCATTTCGTGCTGCATGAATCGTTGTACATCACATCGTTTTTCAATCTGGTGCGCGTGCATAACACCGGTGCCGCGTTCAGCATGTTCGCGGACGCGGGCGGCTGGCAGCGCTACTTTTTTATTGGCATCGCGATCGTGGCTTCGGGCTGGGTGGTGTGGTTGCTGCGGCGTTATCCACAACAAACGTTATTTTGCCTGGCGCTCGGCATGATTTTGGGCGGCGCTATCGGCAACCTGATAGACCGCGTGCTGTTTGGTTCGGTGGTTGATTTCGTGCAGGTACATTACGCGGGATATTTTTTCCCCGCGTTTAACGTGGCGGATTCGGCGATTACCTG
>CAMDDY010000163.1 GCA_945893125.1 Bordetella parapertussis | reverse complement strand
AGCAAACCACGGCGCGAGTGATGATCTTTCACATGCGCCTTGAAATGTTCAGTCAAGTCAACGATGCGCGCCGTCAATAACGCGATCTGCACTTCGGGCGACCCGGTGTCGCCAGTCTTGCGTTGGTAATCGGCCACGACCTGGGCCTTTTGGGGGGTGGAAACCGCCATGTAATTTCTCCGCTCGAAAACCCAGTATTTTACCCGCTAACCGGGTGTTTTTTCAAGCGTTTCCTCGCGCGAGGCATCATTTGTTTCCTGACTTTGCGCCAGCATGCGACAAGGTACCGTGCGGCCGTCCTCGCCCACCTCCACCAGCCCCAGGAATCGCTGGTTTGGCCCATAAATGCGCGCAAAACCCGTTATTTTTGCGTGTTTCAATCCCAGCTTCTGTCCCAGCAGCAATCGTTCCGCCTCTGCCGCCTCGACGGTCAACACCGGCAGTGCAGCCAGCAGCGTATCCACCGGCAGCAAGCGTGCCTGACGGTCTGCCTCCGCCATCGTCTGTAGCGCCTCCAGCGTACTGGCCGCCGGGTGCGACAGGTCCAGCGCGCCCGCCTGCGTGCGCGTCAGCCCCGACAGGCTGGCGCCGCAACCCAGCGCCGCGCCGATATCGGCCGCCAGCACGCGGATATAGGTACCCTTACTGCAACGCACGCGGATTTTAATAAAAACATCATTTATTTCAATCAGTTGCAGATCATGTATGTGGATAGTGCGCGGCTGCCGTTCGATCTCGATGCCTTTGCGTGCGTATTCGTAGAGCGGCACGCCCTGATGCTTGAGTGCGCTGTGCATCGGCGGCATTTGGATCAGCTCGCCGCGAAATTTCTCCATCATGTTCAGGATGGTTGCGCGATCTGTCACTGCGGGCTTGCTCTCGATGATCTCGCCCTCGGCATCTCCCGTATTGGTCACGACACCGAGCCGCACCGTCGCGAGATACGTCTTGTCGGCGTCGAGCAACAGATGACTGAACTTGGTGGCCTCGCCCAGACAGATCGGCAACAGCCCGTCTGCGGCAGGGTCCAGCGTGCCGGTGTGGCCCGCCTTCGCGGCATGGAACGCGTGCCGCACGCGGCTCACCGCCTGCTGCGAACTGATGCCCAGCGGCTTGTTAAGCAGTATCACGCCATCGACACGGCGCGATTCGTGTTTTGTGTGTTGCGCGCGTGTTGCACGCGTCGCACGCTTCGGCGCGCTCACTTCGCGCCGTCAGGTTTGTTTCCGACGGCCTCGTCGATCAGGTTGGACAAACGCACGCCACGCTCGACCGATACGTCGTATTCAAAATGCAGTTGCGGCACGATGCGCAACCGCATGCGATGCGCGAGTTCACTGCGCAGAAATCCGGCGGCATGCTCCAGCGCGCGCAACACCGGCGTGTTGCTGTCTGCATCGCCAGGCTTATCGGCTTGGGCAAGCTTAATAAAATCACCCAGACGCGTGAAAAAAATCTTCGCGTGTTCATGATCGGACGTTACCTCCACATCGGTAATCGTGATCATGCCCACGCGTGGGTCTTTCAATTCAAGCCGGATGATGTCCGACAGCTCGCGCTGAATTTGCTCGGCGATGCGCCGGCTGCGGGGATAGTCTTTGGGCACTTGGGGGAAGTGTTGAGTGTTGAGTTTTTAGTGTTGAGTAAAAAGCATATTGCAGGTTGTGGGTAACTCAACACTCATTACTCAAAACTCAAAACTGGGGATCAAAACACTGGGGTTAGAGTGTTCTCGCCACTTCGACGACTTCAAACACCTCAAGCAGATCGCCGACTTTCAAGTCGTTGTAGCCCTTCATCGACAAGCCGCACTCGAAGCCTGATTTGACTTCGCGCACGTCGTCCTTGAAGCGTTTTAACGAATCAAATTCACCTTCGTGGATGACCACGCTGTCACGCAGCACGCGCACCTTCGCGTTGCGTCGCGCGAGACCATCGGTGACAAAACAGCCTGCGACGATACCCACTTTGGAAATCTTGAAAATATTGCGCACTTCAATCGTGCCCAGTATGCTTTCCTTGCGCTCCGGTGACAGCATGCCGGTCATCGCCGCCTTGATCTCATCAACGGCTTCATAAATGATGTTGTAGTAGCGGATGTCGATGCCGCTGCTTTCCGCCAGCTTGCGCGCCGCTGAATCAGCGCGCACGTTAAAGCCGATCACCACCGCCTTGGAAGCCAGCGCCAGGTTGATGTCCGATTCGGTAATGCCGCCAATCGCCGAATGCACGATATTGACCTTGACCTCATCGGTCGAGAGTTTGGAGAGCGCGTGCGACAAGCCCTCATACGAACCTTGCACATCGGCCTTGATAATAAGCTGCAACATCTTCTTCTGGTCTTCGCCCATCTGATCGAAGATATTTTCGAGCTTGGCCGATTGCTGCTTGGCGAGTTTCACATCGCGGAACTTACCCTGACGGAACAGCGCGATTTCGCGCGCCTTGCGCTCGTCGCCGAGCACCAGCACATCGGCGCCCGCCGCTGGCACATCCGACAAACCCAGCACCTCGACTGGGATCGACGGCCCCGCCGACTCCACATTCTTGCCGGCTTCATCCACCAGCGCGCGCACGCGACCGAACACCGAGCCTGCCAGCAGGATATCGCCGCGTTTGAGCGTACCCGACTGCACCAGCACGGTAGCGACCGGGCCGCGGCCCTTGTCCAGACGTGATTCAATCACCACGCCTTTGGCCGGCGCGTCTTTCGGCGCTTTCAAATCCAGCACTTCAGCCTGCAACAATACGGCCTCGATCAACGCATCAAGGCCCTCGCCAGTGCGCGCCGACACGGGTATGAACTGGGTGTCACCACCCCACTGTTCGGGCACCACTTCGTGCGACGACAAATCCTGCATCACGCGCTCGGGATTGGCTTCGGGCTTATCGATTTTGTTCAACGCGACCACCATCGGCACCTTGGCCGCTTTGGCGTGGGCAATGGCCTCCTGCGTCTGCGGCATCACGCCGTCATCGGCGGCCACCACCAGAATCACAATATCCGTCACTTTCGAGCCGCGCGCGCGCATGGCGGTAAACGCCTCATGGCCCGGCGTATCGAGGAATGTGACCATACCCTTGGCGGTTTCGACGTGATAGGCGCCAATATGCTGGGTAATGCCGCCCGCCTCGCCTACCGCCACCTTGGTGCGGCGTATGGCATCGAGCAATGAGGTCTTGCCGTGATCGACGTGGCCCATCACCGTCACCACCGGCGCGCGGTGCTCCACCACGGCTTCGGCATGCGCCGGGTGTTCTTCAGTGAGGAAGGCATCCGGATCGTCGAGTTTGGCGCGCACGGCTTTGTGGCCCATTTCCTCGACCAGAATCATCGCGGTTTCCTGATCCAGCACTTGATTGATGGTGACCATGCTGCCGAGTTTCATCAGCGCTTTAATCACCTCGGCCGCCTTCACTGACATCTTGTGCGCGAGATCGGCGACGGAAATGGTTTCCGGCACCACCACATCACGCACCAACGGCTCGGTGGGCGCAGAAAAATTACTCTGCGTATCGGCGTCGTCGCGGTGCGACGCATGCTTGCCCTTGCGCTCGCGCCAGCCCAGACCACCGCTGGCATCGCCGCGCGTTTTGATAGTACGGCGCTTGGCCGCTGTTTCATCGCGCCACACGCCCGGCTTGGGCGCGGCGGCTTTCTTGGTGGATTTCTTGTCGGCCCCCGGCACGGCGGCGGGCTTGTGCAATGTCCCCTCAACCACTTTCGGCGTTTTCAGCGCTTTTGCAGCCACGCCATCCGCACCTTTGGCGGCCTTGCCTTCCACCGGTTTCGGCGCTGCGGCGACTTCCGCCCGCTTACGGCGCGCCAGTTCCAGTTCCTGTTTTTTGCGCGCTTCTTCGGCCTGAAGATGCGCCAGCGTCGCATACTGTCTGGCTTCGGCTTCACGTATCGCCACTTGTTGCGCGTCGATGACCGACCTTGGCCCTTTTGGCGCCGTCGCCGGGACCACAGACCTCTCAGGGGCCGCGACCGGCGCTTCCCGCACCGCCTCCGGCGCCAGCTCCACCACCGGCGTCGCGACGGGCGGCACGATGGCCGCGGGCGCCTCGACGACTTCAGGCGCGACTTCAGGCGCAACCTCAGGCGCCGCAGGCGCTTCCGCCGCTACGGTCGGGATTTCAACAAGCGTTTCTTCTTCTGCGGCATCCACGGGCGCCGGCGTATCGCGTTTGATCAGTACGCGCTTTTTACGCACCTCTACCTGAATCGTGCGCGCCTTGCCGGTGGTGCTATCGGCTTTCTTGATTTCGGTGGTCGAACGGCGGGTCAGCGTGATTTTTTTCTTCGCTTCTCCCTGGCCATGGGACTGCTTCAAGTAATCCAGAAGCTGCGTCTTGTCGCCTTCGGTCAGCACGGTCTCGGCAACGAGCGCCTTTTTGACGCCGGCCGATTTCAACTGCTCAATGAGCTGCGCCGGCGGCATGCCGAGTTCTGTTGCAAATTGTGTGACGTTCAGTTGCGCCATGCGATGTGGTCAGTCCGTAATCTGTCGGTACGTCTAAAAGTTCGTCAATAAATCTATATAAACCAATAACTAAGCGCTGGTTTCCGCAAACCATGGCGCACGTGCCGCCATGATGAGTTCGCCCGCCCGCGCGGCCTCGATGCCGGTCAGCTCGACCAGATCGTCGGTAGCAAAGTCCGCGAGTTCTTCCTGCGTGCTCACGCCTTTTGACGCGAGCATTTTTGCGGTGTCGTGATCCATGGTCTCGACTTTCATCAGGTCTTCGATGTCATGCTCGACTTTTTCTTCGGAGGCGATTTCCTGCGTCAGCAACGCGTTGCGCGCGCGCGAACGCAATTCATCCACCGTGGATTCGTCAAACGACTCGATCTCCAACATTTCGGCGCGCGACACATAGGCCACTTCTTCGAGCGACGAGAAGCCCTCTTCCATCAGAATGTTGGCGACCTCTTCGTCCACATCGAGTTTTTCCATGAAGATGGCGCGGATACCGGAGGATTCTTCCTCGCTCTTGGCTTTCCACTCGTCTTCTTTCATGATGTTGATTTCCCAGCCCGTGAGCTCGCTGGCGAGCCGCACGTTCTGCCCGCCGCGACCGATGGCCTGGGCGAGATTTTCCTCGTCCACCACGATGTCCATGCTGTGTTTTTCTTCGTCCACCGTGATTTTGCTCACTTCGGCGGGCGCCAGCGCATTGATCACGAACTGCGCGGGATCTTCGTTCCACAACACAATATCGACGCGCTCCTGCGCGAGTTCGCCCGTTACCGCCTGCACGCGCGAACCGCGCATGCCGACGCAGGTGCCGATCGGATCGATGCGCTTGTCGTGCGACAGCACCGCGATCTTCGCGCGCAGCCCCGGATCACGCGCGGCGGCCTTGATTTCCATCAGCCCGTCTTCGAGTTCCGGCACTTCGAGTTCAAACAGGCGCATGATGAAATCCGGCGCGGTGCGCGACAGGATCAACTGCGGGCCGCGCATCGCGCGCTCCACTTTCCACACCAACGCGCGCACACGATCACCCACGCGCAGGTTTTCTTTCGGGATCATTTGATCGCGCGGCAACAGCGCCTCAAGCCGCCCGGATTCGATAATGGCGTTGCCGCGCTCCATGCGTTTGATAGTGCCGGTGACGAGATACTCTTCGCGCGCGAGAAAATCATTCAGAATCTGCTCACGTTCCGCGTCACGGATGCGCTGCACAATTACCTGTTTGGCGGTCTGCGCGCCAATACGGCCGGGATCGAAGCCTTCGAGCGGCTCTTCGATGAAATCGCCGACTTTGGAATCGGGTTTTTCCTCGACCGCTTCGTGCAGCTTGTATTCGCGCGACGGCGTTTCGATTTCCACGTCGGGCACCACCAGCCAACGGCGGAAAAACGTGAATTCGCCCGTTTCGCGATCAACCGCGGCACGAATTTCCACGTCTGCGCTAAATTTCTTTTTGCTGGCCGACGCGAGCGCGAGTTCAAGCGCGCCGAAGACGATTTCCTTGTCGACGTTTTTCTCGCGCGCCAGTACATCCACCAACAGCAGAATTTCCTTGTTCATACGAACTCCTGAATCACGGGTACTTAAATCACCGGCACCAAGCGCGCCTTGTCCAAATTCGCCAGCTCGAACACCACCGTTTTACCCTCGACTTCCAGTGCCACTTTTCCTGCCTGGGTTTGCCGCAGCACCCCCACGAAATTACGCTGCCCTTCCACCGGCACACGCAACTTCACGCGCACCTTCTGTCCCGCGAAACGCACAAAATCGCGTTCCTGCCGCAACGGCCGGTCCAGCCCCGGCGACGATATTTCCAGCCGCTCATACGGCACGTTCTCAACCGTCATCACCCGGCTCAGGTGGTTACTCACCTTCGCGCAATCGTCCAAATTGATCCCGCCCGGCTTGTCGATGAAAATGCGCATCATCCGGCCCTGGCCGGAGCGTTCCATATCGACCAGCTCATATCCCAACCCGGTCAATGTTGTTTCCAGCAAAACCGATAAGTCCATGGCGAATCAAACTCAAAGCGACGCCCACAAACAAAAAATGGGCGATCCGCCCACTTACTTTTTTTAATACCTTTTCGATACTGCCGACACCAGACACTACTTTGGCACCTGACCGCAGCGCCGTTTTAACCAGTTACTTCAGCACATTTGCAACAGAGCCTTGAAGTGTAACAAAAATTTCCGTCCCGGCCAATACGACGACACTATTTTGCGCTACAGGGAATCATAAATATTTATTTAAAAACAAACACTTATGAAAATTACAGCCTGCAATACACCCGCTTGTAATTGACCTTCGGCTTGCCATGCTCCATTAACTGTATATAATGCCAGCCAATCGGAGTCACAAAGACTCACAAGCACACACAATAGACATCAGGATGCCCATCATGGAAGACCTCACCGCGCGCCAGAAAGAAATCCTGCACCTGATCCGTGAGCATACCGCCACCTCGGGCTTTCCGCCCACCCGCGCCGACATCTGCCGTGCCATGGGCTTTAAATCCCCCAACGCCGCCGAAGACCATTTGCGCGCCCTTGAACGCAAGGGCGCCATCGAAATGCTGCCCGGCGCTTCGCGCGGCATCCGCATCTTGCAGCCGTCCGGCATTCCGCTGATCGGACGCGTCGCCGCCGGCGCGCCCTTACTCGCCACGGAAAACATCGAAAATCATTACAACATCGACCCGCGCATGTTCAAGCCCCACGCCGACTACCTGCTCACCGTCAAAGGCGAAAGCATGCGCGACGCCGGCATCCTCAACGGCGACCTGCTCGCCGTGCATCGCACGTCCGATTTCAAATCGGGGCAAATCGTGGTCGCGCGCATCGCCGATGAAGTCACCGTCAAGCGCGCGCAAAAAAGCCGTCACCTGATCGAACTCTTGCCCGCCAACCCCGATTTCAAACCCATCGTGGTCAACCCACGCAGCGAGCCTTTTGCCATTGAAGGCATCGCCGTGGGCGTGATTCGCAATGGCATGCATTGAGCCGACGATCATGAGCGCATCTCAGTCCCCTCAGTCCCTCATTCGCTCGCTCAATCACCCCGCCCACCCCAACCTCTGGCACAGCAATGATTTCGCCCAAGTCACCACCCCCAGCGTGCCCACCGGCTATGCCGAACTCGACGTGCATCTGCCCGGCGCGGGCTGGCCCACCGGTGTCCTCACCGAAATCCATGTCGAGCGCCCCGGCATCGGTGAGCTGCAACTGGTAATGCCGGCGGCGGCACGCCTGACGCAGGCGGATCGCTGGCACGTGATGATCGCCCCGCCTTACCTGCCCTACGCGCCCGCGCTCGCCGCGCGCGGCGTCAAACTCTCACGGCTCATGCTGATTCGCCCGAAAACCCTCGCCGAACAACTGTGGGCCTGCGAGCAAGCCTTGCAATCCACAAGCTGCGGCGCCGTCATGCTGTGGCTCGATCAAACCACCGAACGCATTCCCGAAAACGCGCTGCGCCGGCTGCAACTCACCGCCGAGCGGCGCAATGTGCTGGCCATGCTGTTCCGCGCCTCCCGCGCCTCCTCCTGCACGCAAGCCGCGCTGCGGCTGCACGTGAGCCGCGAGACAGGCAACACCGTCGTGCGTATCCTCAAACGCCGTGGCGGCGCGCAGTTCGGCACCCTGCCCGCGCCGGTGGCGCTCGATTTGCACCACGCATTGCTGCGCCGCCCCGGCACGACACGTCACGATGCGTTTGAACAACCATCCGCAACGGTTGCGGTTGCGGCTGCGGCTGCGGTTGCCCCTGCGTTTGTCACGCACTAACGCTCTAGCGCCCTAACACTCTCCGGTCGCACCCATGCTGTGGCTTGCGCTGCACTTTTGCCATCTGCCGCTGGAAGTGTTTACACGCGGCATACCGTCTGATGCGCAGCCCATCGCAATAACCTCCGGCGCCGAAACCTGCGCCACGGTCATAGCCGCCAACCGCCCGGCACAGGCACGCGGCGTGAGCGCAGGCATGAGCGCATCCGCCGCCTGCGCGCTGGCCGCCGGACTGCACACCATCACCAGAGACACCGCCAAAGAGCACGCCACACTGGCACGCATCGCCGCGTGGTCGCTGCAATTTACTTCGCTCGTGAGCATCGCCGATTCCGGCGCTGTTCTGCTGGAAATCGAAGGCTCGTTAAAACTATTCGGCGGGCTAAACAAACTGCATCAACACATCGCGCGCGGCATTGCCGAACTGGGTTTCAACGCCCACCTCGCCTGCGCACCCACGCCGCTCGCGGCACTGTGGTTCGCGCGCACAGGCGCGAACGTGCGCGTGCAACATCAAGATGCGCTGCGGCACGCGCTGGAAAAACTGCCGGCTGATCTGCTGTGTGACAATCAAACCACGCGCGATCTGCTCGAAAGCTTCGGCGCACGCACCCTCGGCGATTGCCTGCGCCTGCCGCGCGACGGTCTTGCGCGCCGCGCCGGCCAACGTTTGCTCGATCAACTCGATCGCGCAAGGGGCGTTCGTCCCGATCCGCGCCTGCCGTTTGTCGCGCCGCAAACCTACAACGCCGCACTGCCGCTGCCTGCGCCCGTTGCACACGCCGACGCACTGCTGTTCGCCGCGCGCCGTTTACTCGCCGAATTGTGCGGCTGGCTCAGCGCCACTGGCCACGGCGTGCAGCGCCCCCGATTTGAATTTATCCATGAAAAACAATTAGTTACCGTTATAACGCTAGAACTCGCCAACGCCAGCCGCGATCTCGATCATCTGACCACCCTGCTGCGCGAGCGCCTCGCTCGCACCGAACTGCCGTGCGCCGCCATTGAAATCACCATCGCTTCCGGCAGAGTCGTACCCCTCGCCTCGCGCAACCTCGCGTTTTTACCCGACAGTGCGAGTGATGAAGAAAGTTCGTCGCGCTTCGTCGAGCGGCTTAACGCACGGCTCGGCGCCAGCACCATCTGCGGCCTGACGCCCCACGCCGATTACCGCCCGGAGCGCGCGTGGCGCGCGTGCCAACCGGGCGCCGGCGCCAACGCCAACGAAACCTCGTCGCCGATACCCTTACTTCCGTTCGCTCGTCCGCTATGGCTGCTCAGCACCCCGCGCCCGCTGCGCGAAACCGGCGCCGCGCCGCACGAACCCGATGGCAATCCGCTGTCTCTGCTCGCCGGCCCCGAACGCATCGAAGCCGGCTGGTGGGATGGCCGGCATGTCGCGCGGGATTACTTCGTTGCGCGCAACAAAACGCAATCGTTACTGTGGATTTATCGCGAACGCGACGTCACCGCGCGCTGGTATGTGCATGGGTTTTTTTCATAGGGGCGCGCTCCTTCTTTAAGTTCATCCCCTCCACATTGGGGACAACATCCGTCGCAACATATTTTCGCGTCTTCCCCATACAGAATGC
>CAMDDY010000162.1 GCA_945893125.1 Bordetella parapertussis | reverse complement strand
GGTGGGAGGGGTAACTTTATAGAAGTGATCATGCCGAGAGTTAAATATCTTGTTAACCCGCCAATAGACTTCTGTTTTAAGTCGAGTAAGTTAGCATTCAAAACGTATTTCAAGATGCCGTAGGTCATCCTATCAATGAATTCGTTCTTGACAGTGATGACGTAAGTTCGCTGGTACGCATTGAATTTTCCCTGATAGTGTTTCACGTCAAAATCCCCGCTTGCATTGTTTCCGCTAAGAAGAATTGCCTCGCAGTCGAACGCATATTGATCAATTTGGAAGACGTCTTTCGAACACGTAAAGAAAGGGTAAGGCCCACCCTCTACCGCAGCATTCGAGTTCAGTTTGCCAGTTTTGATATTGCAAACTTCGCCTAAGTCTATTGTCGGCCAGTCGGGGTGGATAGGGATGTGGGGGCGGTAGTGGTCGAGGACAGCGCGGGCGCCGTTGATGACTTTCTGGTAGCCCTCGATCTCCGCCACGATCTCCTTCTGCACCTCCAGCGGCGGCAGAGGTATTTGGAGTTCGCAGAATTTGGATTTTGAGATTTCCGCGAACGTTCCACCTGTCGCCCATGCTTGCATCGTCGGCACGAGCTTGGTCAATGCAAGCGCGACAAACTCCGGCGACGCCCGTATCGAATCTTCGATAACAATGTTTTTGAATCCCTGATTCGTTGCGATTGGCACGCGATTGATAGCGATACGTCCAATGGTTGCGCGAGTTGAAACAACAACCGAGTCAGCGGGAATCATCTTCGCAGAAGATTCGCGTAAACCCTTTTCAGAAATCGTCCGCTTTGTAGAGACGATTTGAGTGATGAAATCGGACGCCGGAAGATCGACTAGCGTGGCCCAAGGAATTCCGCCACCCCAATACTCTTCAACGTCGGATTTTGGCGTGCCTCCGCTTTCCACCCGAAACAGGCTGACATCGCCGAGAAAAACGAGTGGGAAAGAGTGATTATTCGCTGCCCCTTCGCGATACCGCTCCCCGCTAAGGTTGTAATCCCCATTCGCAGCAATCTTTTCTTTAGTCACGATCAGCCCGCAAGTCGGCTGCAGATCGGCGGTAGCTTGTTTGCTGCGCAGCGCTTGAAGGTAAGCGTTGAGTTCGGCTTTGACTTGTGGCAGGTCGTTTTTCTCGATGGCGCGGCGCTGGGCGCCGAGGCCAAAACCGTCGTTTTCCACCTTGAAGAAGGCGATGGTGTTGCTGTGCTTCGCCAGCGATTTGTCGAGGATGAGGATGGAAGTCTTCACGCCGGAGTACGGGTTGAAACAGCCCGCCGGCAGCGAGACGACGGCGACAAGGGCGTTATCCACCAGCATCTTGCGCAGTTGCTTGTAGGCGGTCTGGCTCTGGAAGATGATGCCCTCGGGCACGATGATGCCGGCGCGGCCGTTGGGCATCAGGTGCTCGGCCATGTAATCGACGAACAGCACTTCGCTGCGCTTGGCCTGTATGGAGAAACGCTTATGCGGTTTGATGCCGCCCTTGGGCGACATGAACGGCGGATTGGCAAGTATCACATCGGCGAATTCGTTCCAGCGCTCCTCGGAGGTGAGCGTGTCGTATTCATAAATGTGCGGGTCGGTGAAGCCGTGCAGATACAAATTCACCAGCGACAGGCGCACCATGTCGGGCGAGATGTCGTAGCCCTTGAAATTTTGCGCGAGGCGGCCTTTGTCATCGGGGGTTAAAGTAGAACCGAACATGGACGGACTAGACTCACCGGATGCTTTGTTCTGATCCTGTAAATCCTGTCCATCCATGTCAATTCGATTGGCTTTTAAGATGTGTTTGTAAGCCGAAATC
The DNA here is from genome assembly GCA_945893125.1 of Bordetella parapertussis. Taxonomy (GTDB): domain Bacteria; phylum Pseudomonadota; class Gammaproteobacteria; order Burkholderiales; family SG8-41; genus UBA5216. Next base: position 8,053 of record CAMDDY010000162.1, on the reverse strand, counting down.
AGAAACCCGGCGGTGCCGCAGGCCGGATCGAGCACGATGTCGGTTTTTTTGGGATCGACAATTTCAACCATGAAATCAATGATATGGCGCGGGGTGCGAAACTGGCCGGCATCGCCCTGAGAACCGAGCACGGAAAGCAGATACTCGAACGCATCGCCCAGGCGCTCGGAATGGTCATAGCTGAATTCGTTGATGATCTTGAGAAAGGCCTTCAACGTTTCCGGGTCGCGATACGGCAGATAGGCGTTTTTAAAAATGTCGCGGAACAGCAGCGGGATGCCGGGGTTCTCCGGCATTTTGGCGATGCCTTCGCCGTAGAGGCCGAGCATTTCGTGGCCGCCCAAGCCGGGGTTCATCAGCTTGGCCCAGCCGTAGCGGGCATAGTCGCCGGTGAAGAACTTGCGCTTGCCGCCGAATTCCTCGCTCTCGGCATCCATGTCGTCCATGAATTTGTAGATGAGCGCGATGGTGATCTGCTCGACCTGCGACTTGGGATCGGGCACCTTGCCGACGAGGATGTCGCGGGCGGTGTCGATGCGGCGTTTGGTGTCGGTGTCGAGCATTATTTCAGGCGCTTGATGTTGTTGTCGGCCAGCAGGGTGCACATCTGGGAGATGGCAATGTCGTTTTTCTAAAGGTCTCGAATTCGAGACCTTTAAACTCCGGATTATGGATTTGCTCCCAGATGCCAATGAGTTCGAGGGTATTGCGATTGCGCATCCAGTTGTAGATCAGCGAGTCATCACCAAACTTTTTCGCCATGTCAGTAAGCGATATGAAGTCGTGATCGCTGCTTGAAACAATGGCAATGGCGGTTCCTTGAACCTCGATAGAGCTTGTTTTGGTTTTGATCATGGGATTGGATTCTTGATTCAAGGTGCAAACTGGTTCAGGGACACGTAGTCCTTGATGTATTCGGGGATGATGGCGCGGTATTTGGGCGGCACCGCGCGAAAATCGTGGTTATTGAAGCGCGGATTCGTCGCCAGATCCTGAAAGTGCTTGCTCTCGATGATATGCCGTACCTGATCGCTGGTGACATAGGCCTTGAAATAATTCTTGATCGCCGGGATCGCCGCGGCTTCGTCGGGCTTGATGTCCGCGACGAACTTGGAGAATTCTTCTTCCAGCAGCTCATCCTTGGATTTGAAGCGCGGGATCAGGCCGAATATTTTTTCCAGAATCTCGCGTAGCGTCAACCGGCGATCCACGGCGGCGGCCTTGCGCAGTTTTTCGAGGTTGTAGTAATCCTCGGGCTTGTCGAACACCTCGCGGTTTACGTAGTCGATGACCCGATCCCATTGCCCGGCCTCGACTGCCTTGGCGATAACAGCGTTGTCGCGCACGGTGTCTTCAAACTGCTCGAAGAACATGCGGTCGATTTTCATGCCTTCGGCGCTGATTTGCTCGACCTTCATCGACGCGATGATGTCGCCGCCCAGGTGTTCGTAGCTGTCGGGCACGCCGGGGGGATCAACGATGGCGCCGCCACCTCCTTTACTTTTGGGCTTGGGGAGCCGCCGCACTTCGTCGTAGTTGAATTCTTCCTCGAAATATTCGCAGTTAGCGAAGAAGTCGAACAACTTAAATGCCGATTTGTGCGGGTGTGCCACATCGGCCTTCAGGCCATCGTCCAGCAACTGCTCGCGGAAATCATGCTTGCGCGTGCCGCGGCCCTTGATCTGAATAAAGTCAGTGGGCGAAAAAATCGGGCGGAACATGCCGAGGTTAAGAATGTCCGGGCAATCGTAGCCGGTAGTCATCATACCTACTGTCACGCACACGCGCGCCTTGCTGGTTTTGTAAGCGGGCAGGATGTTGGCGGAGCCCAGCAGGTTGTTGTTGGTGAAGTTAATCGTGAATTGCTGCGCGCCGGTAATTTGCGATGTGACCTGCACCGCGAAATCGGATTGATACTTACCGGGAAACATGCGGTCGGCCATCTCGTTCAGTATCTGCGCCAGCTTGGCAGCATGGTTCTGGCTGACGGCGAAGATGATGGATTTGCCGATTTCGCCACTGATGGGATCGCGCAGGGCGTTTTCCAGAAATGTCTTGCAAAACAATTGGTTAGTCGCGTCGGAGAAAAAGCGTTTCTCGAACTCACTTTGTTTGTAGGCTTCTTCCTGATCGTCGCCGCTGTCGTCGGTGTAATTGACGACAAAGCCTTCTTCGGACAGCAACTCGGTGGTGACATCGGTGCGCGCATCAACCACGGCGGGGTTGATGAGGTAGCCCTCCTTCACGCCATCAAGCAGCGAATAGCGGAATGTGGGTGAGCTGTTTTCACAACCGAAGGTGCGGTAGGTGTCGAGCAACAACCGCCGCTCGGCTTCGCGCGGATCACGGGTAGACGGTTTTTTCTTGTCGAATCGTTTCAGGTAATCACGCGGCGTGGCGGTCAAGCCCAGTTTGTAGCCAACGAAATAATCGAATACGGCACGCGCGTTGCCGCCGATGGAGCGGTGCGCTTCATCCGAGATCACCAGATCAAAATCGGTGGGTGAAAAGAGGCGCTGGTATTTATTGTTGAACAGCAGCGCCTGTACCGTGGTGACCACAATTTCGGCGTGACGCCATTCGTCGCGGCTCTCCTTGTAAATCACTGTCTTGAAATCAGCCGACAGCACGGCAATAAAGGCTTTGGTGGCCTGATCTTCCAATTCAAGCCGATCCACCAAAAACAGCACGCGCGAGGCATTGCCCGAGCGCAGGAACAGTTTAATGACGGCGGCAGCGGTGAGCGTTTTACCGGTACCGGTGGCCATCTCGAACAGAAAACGATCCTTGCCATCCTTCACGGCGTGTTGCAACGCCTGAACCGCGCGCAACTGATAGGGCCGCAAGAACCGCAGCTTGTTCGCCTGTATGTAGCCAGCGCGTTCGGCCTCATTGCGCCACGCAGCCTCGGATTGGTAGTTCGGGCGTTGCGTCAGGACGATGTAGTCATCCTTGACCTGCTCGTCGATGAGCCGCTGTGGATTGGGCGCCACCCGCTGATAGCCGGTGACGGATTCCGGCGTCGGGAACGTGGTGATGATGTAGGGGTTGCCGCGCTCCAGGTCCCAGAAATAATGCAGGTTGCCGTTGGAGAGCATGATGAAGCGGCAGTTCTGCGACTTGGCGTACTTGCGCGCCTGCTCCTTGCCCACGAGCGGATTCTTGTCCTCGGCTTTGGCTTCCAGAATGATGAACGGGAAACCCCTGGCGTCGAGCAACAGAAAGTCGATGAAGCCCTTGCTGGTTTTCTCGAAATTTTCACCAAGGGCATCAAGATCGGATGTCTTGATGGTTACGCTGGGTTCGAGGCGGATGTTGGCCGCCTTGCTGCCGTCCGCGAAAAAGCGCCAGCCCGCCGCTTCAAGCAGCTTGTTGATTTTGATTCGAGCGGTGGCTTCTTTATCAGGCATTATCTTGCGCGTTAAGTTACAACGTTGCGCTTCGACACGCTACTGCAACTCCACACCCGCATCCTTAATCACCCTGGCCCACTTCGCAATCTCCAATTTAATATGCGCCGCGAACTGCTCGGGCCGATCCCCCACCGGCTCCGCGCCCAGCGCCGATAGTCTTTCATTCACATCCGGCAATTTCAAAATGCGCTGTTGCTCGGTGGCAAGCTTATCGACAATGGCCTTCGGCGTGCCCGCCGGCGCGACCAACCCGAACCACGCGCTGGTGTTGTAGCCCGGCACACCGGCCTCGGCTATGGTGGGCAGGTCGGGCATGGCGGGTGAACGTTTGGCGGTGCTCACGGCGAGCGCGCGCAGTTTGCCGGCTTTCACCTGCGGCAAGTACGGCGGCATGTTGTCGATGGTAACGATGATCTGCCCGCCGATCACATCCGCCAGCACGCCCGCGCTGCCTTTGTAGGGGATATGCTGCATGCTGGTGCCGGTCAGGGTCTTGAGCAACTCTTGCGACAGGTGGCCTGTGCTGCCGTTGCCGGGCGAGCCGTAGTTGTATTTGTTGGGGCTGGCCTTTAGATACGCGATGAATTCCTTGACGCTTTTCACCGGCACGCTCAAGTTGACGACCATGATGTTGGGCACCAAGGCCGTGAGGCTCACCGGCGCAAAATCTTTCACCGCATCCCACGGCAGCTTGCGATACAGGCTCGGATTGATGCCGTGCGTGGCCGCGGTCACCATCAGCAGCGTGTGGCCGTCGGGTGTGGCTTTCGCCGCGACGTCGGTGCCGATGTTACCGGTGGCGCCGGGGCGGTTGTCGATGACGACCGGTTGTCCGAAGGTCTCGCTCATCTTTTGCCCGACCGCGCGCGCGAGTATGTCGGTGGCGCCCGCCGGCGTGTAGGCGACGATGATGCGGATGGGTTTGGTGGGAAAATTCTGCGCCATCGCCATACCAGGCAATGCCAGAACAAACAATAAGCATTTGTTTTTAAACAGCATTATCATTGTCGCCCCTTGGGTGAAATCACATAAAATTTCTGATGAATTCGTAATACGCTCGCGGCCCATCGGTTGAATGCCGGCTCACCGAGCGCTTTATTTTGTCGATGCGGGTGAGGTAATCCTTGAGCGTAAGATCGTTCACTTTGCCGATGCGCTCTTCACCCACGATCACGCACCAGGCGATGATGCCTTGCGCAAGCGGATGGCTGGTTACCTTTTCATTTTTGGCAAAGCCATGGTGTTGCTTCACGGCGACTTTGGCGGCGTCGAGCGCGAACGCACACAATTTATCGGTGAGATCGGCATGTTGTTCGTATTGCACCAGAAGTCCCGCCTCGATGTTCTGGCAAACGTCGAGGTGTTCGTCATCTTCTAAAGCCACTGCCGATACTCCTTTTCCTATACAAGACGCAGATCCGGCCCGGAAATCGGCTCGCCTGCGAGTTCGCCCCAGAGACTCACGTCGAACCAGAGGATATCGCCGAATTCACGCGGATCACTGGACAACCGGAGGATGTGCCGGATGGGCGCATCCTTCACGATCACCACCGTGTCACCCTCGGCTGTAATCTCCACTCTCGTGTGCTGATTGTCCGGTCGCGTTATCAATTAACTTACGTTTTCACCCGCCCTTGATGCCCGCCGCCTTGATCACCTTCGCCCACTTGGCGATTTCTCTTTCGATGAATGCAGTGTATTGCTCCGGCGTGTTGCCCACCGGCTCTGCGCCCTGATCGAGAAAACGCGCACGCAGGTCAGGCGCGTTGACGGCGCGCACGATGGCGCTGTTGAGTTGATCGACGATTGCGCGCGGGGTTTTTGCAGGCGCGGCAATGCCGAACCAGGAGGTCACGTCAAAACCGGTGAGACCGGATTCATGCAGCGTGGGGATGCCGGGCACCGCCTGATTGCGCCGCGTGCCCGACAGCGCGACCGGCCGCAGGCGGCCGTTGCGCACGTGTTGTATCGCCACCGGGATGTTCGCAAAGTACATCGATATCTCGCCGGAAAGCAGCGCCACCATGCCGGCGCCGCTGCCTTTGTACGGCACATGCACGAGCTTCACGCCGGTCATGTATTGAAACAGTTCCGCCGACAAGTGCGGCGTGCTGCCCGCGCCCGACGAGCCATAGTTGATGTCGCCGGGACGCGCCTTGGCGAAGGCGAGAAATTCCTTCACCGTCTTCGCGGGAATCGAGGTATGCAACACCAGCAAGTTTTGCGATTCGGCCACCAGCGAAATAAACGCAAAATCGCGGATCGAATCGTAGTTGGGCTTCGCCAGCGTGGGGTTGGTGGCATGCGCGGGCGCGTTGAGCAAAATGGTGTAGCCGTCGGGCGCGGCGCGCGATACCAGCTCGGTGGCGATCATGGTGCTGGCGCCACCGCGGTTATCGACTATCACCTGCTGGCCGAGAAACTCGCCCATCTTCGGCGCCACTGCGCGCGCGAGAAAATCGTTGGTGCCGCTGGGCGGAAAACCGACGATGAAGCGGATGGGTTTGGCGGGGTAGTTTTGCGCCTGTGCCAGCGGCACAAACAGCAAGGGGAAACACAATAAATATTTGTTTTTAAAAAACATTTTATTTGGGTTAGGACTTACTCACCCTTGATTCCCGCCGCCTTGATGACCTTCGCCCATTTGTTGATTTCGTTTTGCACGTAGGCTGTCGCCTGTTCCGGCGAGTTGCCTATCGAGTCCGCACCCAGGTCCTTGAACCGCGCCTGCAGATCCGGGGACTTCAGCGCGCGCAGAATTTCGCTGTTCAGCCGGTCAACAATGGGGCGTGGCGTTTTGGCCGGCGCGGCCACGCCATACCAAGTGGTGACTTCGTAGCCCGGCACGCCGCTTTCGGCGATTGTAGGGATGTCGGGCGCGGCGAGGGAGCGTTTGGCGCCGGTAATCGCCAGCGCGCGCAACCGCCCCTGGCGTGCGAAGCCGATAACTGTCGGCATGTTTCCAAAATAGAGTGAAAACTGTCCGGAAAGCATGTCGATCTGCGCAGGGCCCGCGCCTTTGTAGGGAACATGCACCCATTTCACGCCGGTCATGTATTCGAACAACGCGCCCGACAGATGCACCGTGGAGCCCACGCCCGACGAGCCGTAGAAAATATCGCCCGGTCGCGCCTTGGAAAACGCGATCAGCTCCTTGACGCTGCGTACCGGCACCGAGGGATGCGCCACCAGTAGATTCACCGATTCCGCCACCACGGTGATAAACGCAAAATCGCGAATCGAATCGAAGTTGAGCTTCATCATCGAGGGGTTGGTGGCATGCCCCGGCGCGTTGAGCATGATGGTGTAACCGTCGTGCGCGGCGGTCTTGGCGAACAGTTCGCTGGCGATCGCGGTGTTGGCGCCGCCGCGATTTTCGATGATGAACTGCTGGCCCAGTTGCTCGGTGAGTTTTTGCCCCAGCGCGCGCGCCACGATGTCATTGGTGCCGCCGGGCGGAAAGCCCACCACGAATCGTATTGGCTTGTTGGGATAAGGCTGCTGCGCCCACGCTGCGGCGGACACGCAGCACATCAGCGCGGCGATTGCGGTTTTTTTAACCCGGCCATGATTACTGTTATGCATGCACCCCTCCAAAAAGTTTGCCCCGGCGGCTTCTCGGCGCACCGGGGCAGGCAGTATAGCTCTGTAGAGGAGTGAATCAACGTGCCGCACGGCGTACCGGACTTTTCCTGGGCTTCGGCTCGAAGCCCTTCATATACAGCGGCCCGGTCATGGTGCCGTCCACCGCCTTGCCGATGATGCCCTGCGACAAATCCTTGATCGCGAGAAAAATCACGTCCTCGTCCTTGGGGTCGGCCACCAGCGTATGCGGCGCATTGGCAGGGATGTAGACCAGCGAACCCGTCGGCGCGCGCACTTTTTTGCCGTTGACCGAACCGATCAGCGTGCCGCGCACCACGTAGTTCAGTTGCTCGTTCAGATGGCTGTGCATGCGCGCACCGGTGCCGCGCGGCTTGTGAATGTAGCCCACCAGAATGCGCTCGCCTTCTACCACGCCGCCGTGCGATGTCGAATAACCGGTGCCGGCAGGCACTTTTTTCAGCGCCGCCATGTTGAACTGATATTTGCCGTTGCCGCCTTTGACCGCGCCCACGGTTTTGGTTTTGGAACTCTTTTTTAAAGCCGCCATATCAGTGCCTCCCTGGTTTTACGCCTCTCGCCTAACGCCTCACCCCTCACGCCCTACAGGTAGTCAATAATCTTCCATTCGCCCGGATTCACATTCACCACGTTCTTGCTATGCCCGGCGCGCCGGTCGGCGTACACGCGGCCTTCTTTCATCACCATCTGGATGTTTTTCTTTTCCTGCAGGCAGGCGATGTTTTTTAACGGATCGCCCATGACCGCAACGATGTCGGCGAGTTTGCCTGCTTCGACCGTGCCGAGTTCTTTTTCCATTTTCAGCGCATGCGCGGCGTTGCGCGTGGCGGTCATGATCGCCTCCATCGGTTTCATGCCGAGCTTGACGTAGATCTCCAGTTCCTTGGCGTTGGTGCCCATTTCCGGGTCAAAGCCCATGTCGGTGCCCATGGCGATTTTGACGCCGGCCTTGTGCATTTTCTGGAAGGTGTCGAAGCAATACGGTTGCAACGCCTTCATTTTGTTAATCACGAACA
>CAMDDY010000161.1 GCA_945893125.1 Bordetella parapertussis | reverse complement strand
CGCCGGTGTCGTTCCTCGGCTGGACGCCGCTGTTGCTGGTGGTGACGCCGAACGTGCCTGCTAAATCACTGGCGGAGTTGATTCAGTATGCGCGCGCAAATCCCGGCAAATTGACGGTGGCCGCGGCGAATCCGCCGACGATATTCGCCATGGCGCAATTGCGCACGCGCGACAAGCTGGACATCGCGAGCGTGGATTATCCGATCGACGCGGCGGCAGTGAAGGCGCTGCTGGACGGGCAGGCGCAGGTGATGGCGGCGGGATTGAACATAGCGCTGGCGCACGCCAGGGAAGGAAAGTTGCGCCCGATTGCAACGCTGGGCGCGAATCGCTCAAGGCTCGCACCCGAGGTGCCGACCATGGCCGAGTCCGGCGTGCCGGGCTTCGCGATACTGCCGTGGGTAGCGATGTTCGGACCGGCCGGATTGCCGGCTGAAATTTCCGCGCGCCTGTCGCGTGAAGTCAGCGCGGCGCTCAAGCGCGACGAGGTGCGTGCGGGATTGGACCAAGCCGCGTTTGATTACAAAAGTTCAACGCCGCGGGAACTGGCGGAGATATTGAAGGAACAGTTGCGCGTGTGGAGCGGTGTGGCACGCGAGGCCGGGATAGCGGCACACTAACGGCGGGCAGCGCAAATACATTAATTATATAAGTATATGTTTTTAAAGGATAATTTAAATTGTTACCAATGATACGCTTGCAGCATTGCCGCGGCGGAAACGTTGCTTGCGACGGCGAGTGCGGCTATAAGAAGCTGACTCGAATAACCTGCAGTCACCCGAGAAACGAAAAGTAGATTCATGGATAACGCACAGTATAAAAACACCGCCGCCAAGCCGCTGCAATCCATCGAAGCAGTGGATGCGGGCCTCGGCGCCGCCGGGTACATCGCCAGCCGTCCGATATCGACCGCGATTTACCTCGCGCAACATTTGCAGAAGCCGATACTGGTGGAAGGCCCGGCGGGCGTGGGCAAGACCGAGTTGGCGAAATCGGTGGCGGCGTGGCTGAAGCTGCCGTTGATTCGCATGCAGTGTTACGAGGGGCTGGATGAATCCAAGGCGCTGTATGAATGGAAATACGGCAAGCAGTTGCTCTACACGCAGATACTCAAAGACAAGGTCGGCTCGGTGATCGGCGAATCGGATAACCTTGCGACCGCGCTCGACAAGCTGCACAGTTTTGGCGACAATTTTTTCTCGCGCAATTTTCTCGAACCGCGGCCGTTGCTGCGCGCACTGGAGCAGCCCGGCGGTTGCGTGCTGCTGATTGACGAAATCGACAAGTCGGATCAGGAGTTCGAGGCGTTTTTGCTCGAAATTCTGTCGGATTACCAGGTCACTGTTCCGGAAATCGGCACGGTTACGGCGTTGACGCCGCCGATTGTGCTGCTGACTTCAAACTCCACGCGTGATCTCGGTGATGCGTTAAAGCGCCGCTGCCTGCATCTGCATATCGGATTTCCCGACGAGAAGCTGGAGGCGCGTATCATCGCCTCGCGTGTGCCGGGCATCGATGCGCGGCTGTTAAAGCAACTGGTCAGCTTCGTGCAGCAACTGCGCAAACTCGATCTTAAAAAACTGCCTTCCGTCAGCGAGACCATCGACTGGGCCAAGGTCATGGTGCTGATGCATACCTCGGTGCTGGAAGTGGCCGTGGTGCGCGACACGCTCAATGTGCTGCTAAAGTTTGAAGCCGACATTGAAGCCGCCGACAAACAATTGGCGGGCATGACGCATAAGGCGCAACGCGAGGCCGGGATCGCCTGATGGCGGGCCGCGTGGACGCACCCACGGCCAGCGAGCCGCTGCGCCGCTTTTTGCAGGTGGCGCGCGGCGCGGGATTGCGTGTTTCGGCGGCCGAAGGCATAGACGCCGCGCGCGCGGTGGATGTCATCGGCTACGGCGACCGCGCCGCGCTCAAAGACACGCTGGGGCTGGTGCTCGCTAAAACGCCGGATGAAAAAGCGTTGTACCACGAGGCATTTGAACTCTATTTCAAACACGAAGCGCTCTCCGGCAATGACGTTGAAGAAGCTACGCCGCAGCCGGGCGACGGCGATTCGTTAAGCCGGTTGCTGACCGAAGACGACCGCGCGGGCCTCGCCACGGCGATGGAAGCCGCCGGGCGCGAATCCGGCGTTGAAAACATTCGCTTCTTTACGCAGAAGAACCTGTACACGCGACGCATCCTGGTGCGCATGGGACTGCACGCCGTTGAAGATGAAGTCGAATCGTTGCGCGCCGGCGAGACGCCGCCAGGCATGGCACGCGCCGCCTTGCTTGAAGAGCGCCTCGCCAGTCTGCGGGAAGCGGTGCGTGATCTGGTCGAGCGCAATATGCTGCTGTATGCGCGCGGTGAAACCGAGGCGTACCGCGAGGAGTTGCTGAAATCCGCGCGGCTGTCGAATATCGAGCGCCGCGATATGGAACGCATGCGCGTGCTGGTGCGGCAGATGGCGAAAAAACTCGCGACGCGTTACGCGAAAACACGCCGCCGCCGCTTACGCGGGCAACTCGACGTGCGCCGCACGCTGCGCAAGAACATGGGCTGGGGCGGCATTCCGTTTGTCACCGTGTGGAAGCAGAAGCGCATCGAAAAGCCGCGCGTGATGGTGCTGTGCGATGTGTCCGGATCGGTGGCGGCGATGTCGCAGTTTTTGCTGATGTTTTTGTATGCATTGAACGAGGCGCTGTCGGACATCCGCTCGTTTGCCTACTCCGGTTCGTTGATCGAGGTCAGCGACATTCTTGAGAAACAGCCGGTCGAGCAGGCGATTGAAAAAATCCTGGAGGCTATTGGCTTTGGCTCATCGAACTACGGCAATGCGTTCGCTGATTTTGAAGAAGGCTGGATGAAGTTTGTCACCAATAAAACCACATTGATTATTCTGGGCGACGCGCGCGGCAACAACAATGATCCGCGTACGGAGATACTCGCGCGCTTGTCGCAACGCTCGAAGCGCATCATCTGGCTCAACCCCGAATACCCAACCATGTGGGGCACCGGCGACTCGGACATGCGCCGTTACGCGCCGTTTTGCAATCTGTTGATGGAATGCAGCACGCTGCGGCATCTGGAGCGCGCGATCAGCGGGATTCTGGAATCGACGTAATTTTGTAGGATGGGTGAAACCCATCGCTAATGTGTGACAATCGTTGTGATGGGTTGCGCTACGCTCCACCCATCCTACGGGAACTTGTCTGGTCAATCATGAAAGTCCAACCATCCGCTGGCGGCATCGAATCCCCCTACGCGTGGACGCGCCTCTTCGTCTCACTGTTGTTGATGACCATAGGCGGCTCCGGCGTTTATACCGTGAGCGTGGTGCTGCCGCGCATCCAGGCCGAGTTCGGCGTGGCGCGTGGCGATGCCTCGCTGCCGTACACCGCGGCGATGATCGGATTCGGCCTCGGCGGCGTGTTTATGGGGCGGCTGGCGGACCGCTTTGGCGTGATGGTTCCGGTGTTGATAGGCGCAGCGGGTCTCGGTGGTGGATTCATCGCCGCCGGCGTTGCAGGCAGTCTGTGGCAGTTCAGCATCGCGCAGGGCTTGCTGATGGGGTTTCTCGGCAGTGCGGCAACATTTGCGCCTTTGGCCGCGGATACCTCCAAGTGGTTCAGCCGCCATCGCGGCATTGCCATCGCCATCTGCATGAGCGGCAATTACCTGGCCGGCGCGGTGTGGTCGCAGGTGCTGCGCTACTACTTTGACGCGGTGGGCTGGCGTGCGACTTACTTTGGCATGGGCGTGTTTTGTCTGGCGGCAATGATCCCGCTGGCGTTCGTGTTGCGCCGCGCGACACCGGCGCAGCCGGATGCCGTACCCGTGACGCCGGCGGCGACCGTTCAGGATCGACAGGTTGACCACGCGCGTCCGCTGGGGCTGTCGCCCACGGTGCTGATGACGCTGCTGTGCGTGGCCGGCGTGTCGTGTTGCCTCGCCATGTCGATGCCGCAGGTGCATATCGTTGCCTACTGCGGCGATCTCGGCTTTGGCGCGGCGCGCGGCGCGGAGATGCTGTCACTGATGCTGGGCATGGGCATTGTCAGCCGTCTGGTGAGTGGTTGGATTTCCGATCACATCGGCGGATTAAAAACGTTGCTGCTGGGTTCGGTGTTGCAGGGGCTGGCGCTGTTGATGTTTTTGTTCGCGGATGGACTGGTGTCGCTCTACATCGTTGCCGGCATGTTCGGCTTGTTTCAGGGCGGCATCGTGCCGAGCTACGCGCTGATTGTGCGTGAATATTTTTCACCGGCGGAGGCTGGCACGCGTGTCGGCACGGTGTTGATGTGTACCTTGCTCGGCATGGCGCTGGGCGGCTGGATGTGCGGCGCGATCTTTGACTTGACCGGCTCATACCGCGCGGCGTTTCTCAACGGCACGGCGTGGAACCTGCTCAATGTCGGCATCGTGGTGTTTTTGTTGTGGCGCGCGCGTGGTAGCGCCGTCACGCCTTTCAGTAAAAGCGGCAACTATGGTTAATGACCGGCAAAATGCGCGGTGGTTGGTTCAGCCCTGCAAAATGTTTTCCGTGTGGATGGTGGCGTGGGTCATCAGCCCTGCCACCGGCATTGCGGCGGATACGCCTTTTCCATCGAAACCCGTGCGCATCATCGTGACGTTTCCGGCGGGCGGATCGTTCGATTTGGTCGCCCGCACTGTCGCGCAGCGCATGCAGTTGGGGCAAAACGTCATCGTTGAAAACCGGCCGGGTGGCGGCTCGGTGATCGGCACCGAGTGGGTCGCGCGCGCGGCGGCAGACGGCCATACGCTGCTCTCGGTAGGCCCCAGTTTTACCTTCATGGGCGCCGTGCGAAGCCGGTTGCCGTACGATACCGATAAAGATTTCAAGGCAGTGGGGCTTGCCATCGAGTTGCCCATGGTCGTTGCGATAAACCGGTCGCTGCCGGTGACCACTATGAAGGAGTATCTTGCGCTTGCCCGCGCGCGTCCCGGTGAAATCAGCTACGGCACCGCCGGGCCTAGCGGCCTGCACACGGTGCTGGGCGAGTCGCTCAAGCTCGCGGCCAAGGTCAACATCACGCTGGTGCCGTTCCAAGGTGAAAGTCCAGCGGTGATTGCTGCCACGGGCGGACACATTACCGGCGTGCTGGTGAATATGTTTTCAACCGCGCCGTTCATCAAGGCGGGAAAACTGCGCGGCCTAGCCGTGACCTCGGTCAAGCGCGAAGCCATGATCCCCGATGTGCCGACGGCGCGCGAAGCCGGCACGCCGGAGATCGAAGCCAGCAACTGGAACGGCTATGTGGTGCCGGCGGCAACGCCGGACGCCGTTGTGGCGCGGCTTAATGCGGAGCTCAACAAGGTGCTGAACCTGCCCGAAGTGCGCGACAACCTGCGCACGCAAGGGTTAATGGCGGCGCCGGGTTCCAGCGAACAGTTCGCCGCGTTGATGAAATCGGAGGGTGCGCGTTACAGCAAGGTGGCGAAGGCGGCCAACATCAAGGCTGATTGAGTCAGTGGGATCGGTTAGTGCATATTAATGTAAGTATTTGTATTTATTGAGAAATTTTAGTTCTCAACGCGGCACCCGATTCATCATTTCGTGTGGTCGTCCGTCGAGAAAACAGCGCACGTTGGTTTCGATAATCGGCCAGGTCATCGCGAGATTGTCGTCGCTGCTGCCGGAGCAATGCGCAGTGATGAGCACGTTGTTTAAATCCCAGAACGGGCTGTCTTTGGGCAACGGTTCGGTGCGAAACACATCAAGGCCTGCGCCCGCTATGCGTTTGTTGCGCAGGGCATCCAGCAGCGCGTTCTCGTCGCACAAGCCGCCGCGCGCGAGGTTCAGCAGATAGGCGCTGGGTTTCATTGCGGCAAAAATTCGCGCGTCAATCAGGTTATTCATTTCTGCTGAGTAGGGTGTGAGCACCACCAGGAAATCCGCGCGTGCCGCCGCTTCAGCCAGTTGTGAATATGCAAACACCTGATCGAAACCCGCCACCGCGCGCGGCGTGGCGCTCACGCCCAGCACCGTCATACCAAACGCTTTGCAGCGCGGCGCGAGCGCTTCGGCGATGAGGCCCAAGCCGGTGATGACCACCGTTTTGCCGTGCAGCCGCACCTGCGTCCAGCGTTGCCACACATGTTTTTTCTGATTGTCGTGCATGCGCGGATAGTCGCGCGCGAGATTCAGCATATACAAAAACGCCATCTCCGCCATCTGCGGGCCGTGGATGCCGCGCGTGGTGGTGAGCACGATGTCCGGGCGCAGCGTGCGCGAACCGGTGATGGCGTCAAAGCCCGTCGTCATCGCGTGTATCCATTTTAGCTTTTGCGCATGCGCGAGCCGTTCGTCGTTAAAGCCATGCCCCGCCGCCATGATGATGTCGGCTTCGGGAAACCGCGGCACCGATTCCGGCAGATCGGGCGCGGTGATGATGTCGAGCGCGGGAAAGCTTTGTTTCAGTTTGGGCGCGAAGTATTCCGCGTCGCGGTGGGCGAACAATAGGCAAGTCATGATTTTCCGGATTCCGGTTCGCCGTTATTCACTTTTGAGCCCGGCTTCTTTTACCAGTTTGCCGAATTTGGCGATTTCCACTTTCAGGTAATCGCGAAACTGCTCCGGCGTGCCGCCGGTGATGATGGCGCCAACGGTGGTGTGTTTTTCCTGAATTTCGGGCAGTTGGAGGATCGCGGCAAACTCGCGGTTCAGCCGTTCGATAATCGCGCGCGGCGTTCGCGCCGGTGCACCGAGCGCGGTCCATGACGAATTTTCGTAACCCGGCACGCCGGCTTCAGCGACGGTCGGCAGTTCGGGCATTGATGGCAGACGCATCGCGCCGGTGGTGGCCAGCGCGCGCAGCTTGCCCGATTTCACGTGCGGCAGCGTGGTAATCACGGTGTTGAACATCACTTGCGTGTGGCCACCGATGATCTCGGTCATCGCGGGCGCGGCGCCTTTGTATTGCACGCCGGTCATGCGCACTTTCGTCAGGCTGTTGAACAATTCGGCGGACACGTGGCTGTAACCGCCCAGGCCGCCGGAAGCGTAGTTCAACGCGCCGGGTTTTTGCCGTGCCAGCGCGATCAAATCTTTCACTGTTTTGGCAGCCACGGAAGGATGCACCACCAGCACGCCCGGCGTGGTGGCGATCTGAATAATCGGCGCGAAATCTTTTTGCGTGTCGTACGGCAGCTTGCTGAAATGCGGCGTCACCGCCCACGCGCCGACGGTGGCGCTAACGAGCGTGTAGCCGTCGGCGGGCGCACGCGCGACGATTTCCATGCCGACGATACCGCCGCCGCCACCGCGATTGTCGATCACCACCGGCTGCGCGAGCCGCTGCGATAATTTTTCGCCCAGCATGCGCGCCTGTATGTCGGGCGTGCCCCCGGGCGGAAACGGCGCGACGAGGCGTATAGCTTTGTTGGGGTATGCGACCGTGGCAGCGGTTGAAGTTGATGGGGCGATCACGCTCGCCACGGCGAGTGCGATGGAGATGGGGGGCGAAAATTTCAGTAACGTCATGTCAATAAGAGTATCAGAAAACAGCAATATTCCTGATGCGATGGCACGCGAAGCCTGACGTCACCATGAGCAGAATGGCGGCATCGTTATTATGTAATGCCTCCTTGGGCGAAATACAGCCTCAACGCAGTTTCACCGCCGATAATGCGGCGCGCCGTGTCATCTGGCACCCAGCGCTTAAACGCAGCGAGCGTGTCGCGGTAATGCACCTTGTTTTCAAACGCGGCGAACGGCCAATCGCTGCCCCACAACAGCCGCTCCGGGCCACAGTGCTTTACCAGCTCGCGCGCGCAGGCTTCGGCGACTTCGGGTGATTCCATGCGATAGCCGGCGGATAGTTTGACCCAGGTGCGGCCGCGTGCCACCGCGCGCAGCACGGCTTGAAATCCGTCGCACGCCACGCCTTTGCCGCGCTGCGGATGGCCGAGGTGATCAATGACGATTTTCACGCCGGCGGATTCGAGTGCTGCAATCGGCGCCGCCAGTTTCTCGCCGGACTGGTTGATATGCACATGCCAGTCCAGATCGGCGACACGGCGCAAAAACTTGCGGTAGTCGGGCGTGGTGATGTCGGGCGGATTCTCGACATTGCGCCATTGAAGACGCACGCCGACCACGCCGTCGGCTTTCATCAGGCGCAGGATGTACGGATCGATCGTCGGGCGCACGATCACGGTGGTACGCAGATGCGCGTGCCGGCGCGTGGCTTCGAGATAGTATTCGTTGTAATCGTCGTAAAGGCTCGCGGCGGCGAGCACGGCGTAGCGCACGCCGTGTTGTTCGAGCGTGGCGACGTATTGCGCGATGGTCGCGTCTTCCGTCGGCTGGTGCCAGGCGGTGGCGCTTAGCGGCATGTCCGTCGTGTAAACATGGGCATGCGTATCGACGAGCGGCGCGTCGGTTGCGGGCGGATTGTTTTGCATGGCGAGTCCGTTCGTGGCGGATGGATGAAGGCAGGAGGATGACGGCAGGAATTATAGCGACTGCGCCGCCGCCGGCCACGCCGGCATGCAACTCTGCTATATTAAATCCCATCGTCCCGGAGGGCAGAGCATGAAAACACTGAAGAGCATTGCAACCGCGGTCATTGCCATTGTGTTTGCGAGCGCGGTGCAGGTGACGCCGGTATCCGCGCAGTCGGCAGCCGATTATCCCGCGCGCCCCATACGCATGATCGTGCCGTTCGCACCCGGCGGCAGCAATGACATCATGGGCCGTTATCTCGCGCAATATCTTACCGAGCGCTTCGGTCGTCAGGTGGTGCTCGATAATCGTCCGGGCGCTGATGGCATTATCGGCAGCGATATCGTGGCGCGTGCCGCGCCGGATGGCTACACCTTGCTGGTGGCGTCTGCGGCACACGCGGTTAACGGCGGCACGCGCAAGCTGCCGTACCATCCGGTTGACTCGTTTGCGTGGGCGGGAACGCTGGGGCTGGGCCCGAGCGTGTTGTCGGTGCATGTGTCGCTGCCGGTGAATTCGGTGAAAGAACTGATCGCGCACGGCAAGGCCAACCCCGGCAAACTGGTGATGGCATCAAGCGGCGGTTATGCGCACTTCAGCACGGAGTTGTTTCATCATATGTCGGGCATGAAGCTGATTGTGGTGATTTACAAGGGCGGGTTTCCCGCGCTGGTTGACACCATGGCGGGGCAGGCGCAAATCAATTTGGGCGCGCTGATTCAGACCATTCCGCATTTGAAGGGCGGCAAGATCAGGGCGCTGGCGACCAGTGGTTTAAAGCGCGCCTCGCCCACGCCGGAGCTGCCCACCATTTCCGAGGCCGGCATTGCGGGCTATGAAGCGAATAATTGGTGGGCGGTCGGCGCCCCCGCCGGCACCGCGCCAGGCATCATCACCAAGTTGAACGGAGAAATTTCGCGTTACCTGAAACTGCCGGAAACGCTCAAGCGGTTTGAAGCGGAAGGCGTCGATGCGGATTTTCGTACGCCGGATGAAGTGCGCAAATTTCTGCCGGTCGAAATGGCGAAGTGGGCGAACGTGGCCAAGGTCGCGAATATCAAGACGCAATAATATTGTTTAAAAACATATAGTTACAAAGTATCATGTTTATGCGACATTTTCTCGCGCGCTTGATGCCGATCAGTTGTGCGATCACGGCGGCAGCATTGCTGTTCGGCTTGCAAGGCTGCGCGCAACAGTCGATGACCGGGCCACTGTCGCTTGAGCGGCAAGGCAGTTTTTTTGTCGGCGGACGCAACGTGCATTCCGATGCATTGTCGGTGCTGCCGCAGTACGCGCCGGCGGGCACCATCACCATCGATCAGATGTATGTGCGTTACCAGGTGCCGACGGGCGCAAACAAGCGGCCGATCACGCTGATCCACGGCTGCTGTCTCACCGGCAAAACGTGGG
>CAMDDY010000160.1 GCA_945893125.1 Bordetella parapertussis | reverse complement strand
AAATCATGCGCATCAAATCCATGCAAAGCCTTAGCGTCGCCGCCGGCCTATTAACGGCCATCACCATGCCCGCCGCCGCGCAAGACTACCCCAACAAAGCCGTGCGCATGATCGTGCCGTACCTGCCCGGCGGCTCCACCGACATCGTGGCGCGCATTCTGTCGGCGCGCATGACCGAATCGTTCAAGCAGCAGGTCATCGTCGACAACCGCGGTGGCGGCGCATCCATCACCGGCACCGACGCCGTGGCACGCGCCGCGCCCGATGGCTACACCCTGTTGCTGGGCAATATCGCGCTGGGCGCCAATCCCAGTCTGTTTCGCAAATTGCCGTATGACGCCGAGCGCGACCTGTCACCCGTGGCGCTGGTCGCCGTCATGCCGACGGTGCTGGTGTCGCACCCGTCGATACCGGCGCGCAGCGTCAAGGAGCTGATCGCCTTCGCCAAGCAACGCCCCGGCGCGCTGTATTACGGCTCGGCGGGCAACGGCAGCGTCAACCACCTCACCATGGAAGTGTTCCGCTGGATGGCCGGCATCGACGTGGTGCATGTCCCGTACAAGGGCGGCGCGCCGGCGTTCACCGACGTGATCGGCGGCCAGATTCCGCTGATGTTCCCCACCATCGTGATGTCCAACCATCACATCAAGACCGGCCGCCTCACGCCGCTGGGCATCAGCAGCGCCAAGCGTTCCAGCGTGCTGCCGAACATCCCCACCGTCGCCGAAGCGGGGCTGCCGGGTTTCGATGTCAACGAATGGCAGATGATGATGGCGCCCGCGCGCACGCCGCCCGCGGTCATTGAGCGTGTGCATGCCGAGCTGGTCAAAGCCATGCAGGTGCCCGAAGCCCGTGAACGCATCCTCGCGCTGGGCGCGGAACCCGTCGGCGCAGCACCCAGAGACGCGGCGGCTTTTCTGAAGAATGAAATGGCGCGCTGGGCGAAAGTAGCCAAGGAGGCGAAAATTCCGCTGGTGGAATAAGCTGCGGCGGCGCCAATACTTCGCCGTCCGCAGCAAACAGTATCCTCAAACAACGCGCAAAAGAGATTCAATCCATGAAAGCAGTCGTATGCAAGACCTGGGGTGCGCCGGAAGCTTTGATCGTCGAAGATCGCGCGCCGCTGGCGGCCGAGCCGGGCAAGGTGGTGGTGAGCGTGAAGGCCGCCAGCGTTAAATTCGCCGACACCCTGATCATCCAGAATAAATATCAGACCAAGACCGATCTGCCGTTCGTGCCCGGCTCTGAAGTGTCAGGCGTCATTAAATCGGTCGGCGCGGGCGTCGAGGGCTGGAAGGTTGGCGACCGCGTCAATGCGCAGACCGGCTATGGCGGTTATGCCGAGGAAGTGTTGGCGGAGCCTGACCGTTTGTCGGCGATTCCCGATGCGATGGATTTCGCCAGCGCCACGGGACTGACCTCCACCTATGGCACGTCGTATTACGCGCTGGTCGATCGTGGCCAGTTACGCGCCGGCGAAACCTTGCTGGTGCTGGGCGCTTCGGGCGGCGTGGGGTTGGCCGCGGTGCAGATCGGCAAGGTGCTCGGCGCCAAGGTGATTGCGTGCGCCTCCAGTGACGAAAAGCTCGCGGTGTGCCGAGCGCACGGCGCGGACGAGACCATCAATTACGACAGCGAAGACCTGCGCGCACGCGTGAAATCGATCACCGGCGGCAATGGCGTCGATGTGGTC
The DNA here is from genome assembly GCA_945893125.1 of Bordetella parapertussis. Classification (GTDB taxonomy): domain Bacteria; phylum Pseudomonadota; class Gammaproteobacteria; order Burkholderiales; family SG8-41; genus UBA5216. Next base: position 8,375 of record CAMDDY010000160.1, on the reverse strand, counting down.
TACGATCCGGTCGGCGGCGCGTATTCGGAGCTGGCGCTGCGCGACATGGCGTGGGGCGGACGTTTTTTAGTGATCGGTTTTGCCGCCGGTGACATACCAAAGATTCCGCTTAACCTGCCGCTGATCAAAGGCTGCAGCATCGTCGGCGTGTGGATCGGCGCCTTCGCCAAACGCGAACGCGCGAAACATCGCGCCAACGCCGATGCGCTGTGGAAATGGTTCGCCGAAGGCACGATCAAGCCCTATGCTTCGACGATGTTTCCGCTGGAGCAGGCGGCGGACGCGCTTAATGCGCTGATCGCGCGCAAGGTGGCCGGCAAGGTGGTATTGACGACGTAGCAGCCCTTCCACATTCGCGGGCGTACGGCGTGTTGTGATCAGCCCAACGTAGCGTTATACGCGCCGCCATCCAGCAGCAGATTTTGTCCGACGATGTACCCCGACGACGCCGCGCACAAAAATGCGCACGCCTCGCCGAATTCAAACGGATCGCCCGCGCGCCCAGCTGGTGTTTTGCTGAAATGTTGCGCAATAAATTCGTCCACCGGGATGCCCGCCTTGCTCGCGGCTTCCGCGCGCCCCGAACGCAGCCGGTCGGTGAGAAACGGCCCCGGCAACAAGCCGTTGATCGTCACGTTGTGCCGCGCCACCTGTCGCGCGAGGCCGCCGACAAAGCCGGTGAGGCCCGCGCGCGCGCCATTGGACATGCCGAGTTCAGGTATCGGCGACTTCACCGAGCTTGAGGTGATATTGACGATGCGTCCGAATTTGCGCGCGATCATGCCATCGACCACGGATTTGATCAGCATGATGGGCGTGACCATGTTGCCGTTTACCGCTTTCATCCAGTCGGCCTCGTTCCAATCGCGAAAATCGCCGCGCGGCGGGCCGCCGGCATTGTTCACCAGTATGTCCGGCGCCGGGCAGGCGGCCAGCACCCGAGCGCGGCCTTCCGGCGTGGTGATATCGGCGGCGACTGCGGTCACCGTGCGCCCGGTCTCGGCGCGAATTTCCGCCGCCGTGGCTTCAAGTTCGCTCGCGGTGCGCGAATTAATCACCAGATCGACGCCGTTTTTCGCCAACGCCATCGCACACGCGCGGCCCAGCCCTTTGCTGGCTGCGCAGACAATCGCTTTTTTATCCTTGATGCCTAAATCCATGGTTCGCTCCTTGCTGGTAAGTTTTGGTTTGTCGCGCTAATCAATCTTGATGCCCGCGGTCTTGATCACTTTCGCCCATTTCGCGGTTTCGGATTTTACGATCACGGCGAACGCCTCCGGCGAATTGCCCACGGCTTCGGCGCCTTCGTTGGCAAAAATCTTTTTGACCTCCGGCGTGCCGAGGTTGCGCACGACTTCGGCGTTGAGCTTGGCAATAATGGCGGCGGGCGTTTTGGCGGGCGCGAGTAGTCCGTTCCACGGCTCGTGCTCGTAACCCGGCGCACCGGATTCCGCGAACGTGGCGATCTCGGGCGCTACCGCCGCGCGTTTGGCCGAAGTCACCGCGACGGCGCGCAGCTTGCCGGACCGCACATGCGGCAGCAGGCCCACGGTGGTGCCGATTATCAATTGCGTCTGTCCGCCGATGGCGGCAATCGCCGCCGGCCCGCCGCCCTTGTAGGGTATCTGCACGATGTCGATGCCGGTCATTTGCTTAAGCAACTCCGCCGACATATGCGTGCCGGTGCCGGTGCCCGCCGATGCATAATTGATCGTGCCCGGCCTGGCCTTTGCCAGCGCGATCACGTCGTGTAACGTTTTCGCCGCGAACGACGGATGCGCCGCCAGCAAATTGGGAAATTTCGACAACTGCGTCACCGGCGCGAAGTCGCGCACCGGATCGTACGTCAGCCTGGTGTAGAGCGAAGGGCTGATCGTCAGCGATGAAGCCACCACCAGCAGCGTATGTCCATCGGGCGCGGCTTTGGCTACGATTTCCGTACCGCTGATGGTGCCCGCGCCCGGCCGGTTATCCACCACCACTGTTTGCTTGAACACGTCCGTGAGCCGCGCCGCGATCAGCCGCGCGGTGAGATCCGTGGATGCGCCCGGCGACTGCGGCACAACGATGCGGATCGGCCGCTCGGGATACAGCGCAACATGACTTTGTGCCGCCGCCATCAGCGGCACGGCGCACAACACGCACGCTTTCGCGTAAATTACCCATCGCATCGCATACCTCCGTTGCGGTTGTCCTGATTCAACCTTGCTTGTCATGAACCGGCGTAAAAATGCGCCGGAGTTCATCGGGCAAGAGTATTTTATACGCGCCTTCCGCCAGATCGCCCAGCGCGAGATCGCCGGTCTGAAAGCGATGCAGCGCGGTGACATGATTGCCTATCGCCGCGAACATACGCCGGATCTGATGATAGCGCCCTTCGCTGAGTATCAGCACACCGCCGTGGGGGCTTTGCGCATGCCATATCGCGGGTTTCAAGGGCTTATCATCATCGTCGAGCCGAAATTCGCCGGTGGAAAACAACGCGCTTTCATCGCCGCGCAACGGACTCTGCACGCTCACGCGGTAATGCTTGGGCGGATGGGTTTTCGGATGGATGATGCGGTGGAGTAAATCACCGTCATCGGTAAACAGCAGTTGTCCGGTGCTTTCGCGATCCAGCCGTCCGACCGTGGAGAGTGCGGGCTTGCGCGCGCGAAAACGCGCGGGCAGCAAATCATAAACCAGCGCACCGCCGCCTTTGTGCGAGCAGGTGTAGTCCGCCGGCTTGTGCAGCATCAGCGTGAGCGGCGCGATCGGGTCTACCGCCGCGCCGTCAAAATACAGCGCGCCGGTGCGCACCTTATCCAGCGCTATTGCCTGCCCGGCGTTGGTCAGCGCCTCGCCGTCGAGCGTCACTCTGCCCGCGCGGCAGGCCGCGGAAATTTCCTTGCGGCTGGCGTAACCCAGATTCGACAGCAGGCGGTCGAGCCGCATGGTTGCAGTAGTGGAAATTTAGGCGCCGCTTTTGAGGTGGGATTTCAGCAATACGGGGTATAACATAACTTGTTGTTTTTAAATGCTATTTTAACAACTACTCTGCGGCGATTTTCGCTGCCTTGATTACGTTCGCGTACATCACCGTCTCTTTGCGCACGTGCTCGGCCAGCGCTTCCGGCGTGCTGGTTATCGCTTCCGAACCTTGATTGGCGAAGCGTTCCTTCACATCCGTGCGCTGCAATACTTTAATCAGATCGCCATTGAGTTTTGCGATGATGTCGCGCGGCGTGGCCGCCGGCGCGAAGATGCCGCTCCAGGTCGGGATGTCGAATCCCTTAAACGTTTCCGCCACGCTGGGCACCTCGGGCAACAACGGTGAACGCGCGGCGGACGACACCGCCACCGCGCGCACGCGGCCCGTACGAAGATGCGGCATCGTGCCGACGATATTCGCGAACATCAAATCCACCTGACCGGAAATCAAATCCACGAACGCCGGCGCCGCGCCTTTATACGGCACATGATTCATCGTCACACCCGCCTGTATGCGCAACAACTCCATACCCAGATGTTGCAGGTTGCCCACACCCGACGAAGCAAAATTGAGCCGGCCCGGATTGGCGCGCGCCAACGCCATCAATTCCTTCACGTTTTTCGCCGGCAGCGACGGATGCACCGAAAGCACCATGCGCCCGGCGTTGACCATGGTGACCGGCGTGAGATCGCGCTGCGGATCGTAGGGCAGCTTTTTGAACAACGTCGGATTGACGGTGATCGGCCCGGCGTTGCCGAGCAGCAGGGTGTAGCCGTCGGGCGCGGCCTTCGCCACCACGTCGGAACCAATGTTGCCGCCCGCGCCGCCGCGATTTTCGACGATCACCGCGTGCCCCCAGATTTCAGTCAGGCGCTGGCCCAGCGTGCGCACGATCTCGTCGTACGGCCCACCCGCGGCGTAGGGCACGACGATGCGTACGGGTTTGAGCGGATAGTTCTGCGCATGCGCGGCACTTCCGGCTGCGGCGATACCCGCGGTGACGCACAGCAAGGACCAACCATTGTGTGTCATGTGCTACATCCTCTGGCGAATCGAGCAGATCATGAACCAACACCGTCGTTCCCGCGCAGGCGGGCACCCCCTTCCCTTGGGGGAAGGTAGGATGGAGGCGTGAACCGTCACTAGAGACACAGCTGTCTCGTCCCGCTACCGCGACTTATTGCGGCTTTATCCCGGCCGCCCGCACGATCTTCGCATGCTTCACCACCTCATCGCGCAAAAATGCAGCAAACGCATCCGGCGTACTGCCCACCAGTTCGGAACCTTCCTGTTGCAAGTAATCGCGAAACTCCGGCGTGTGGATCGCCTTGAGTAGCGCGGCATTCAAGCGCGTGATGATTTCCGCGGGCGCGCCCGCGGGAACCAATATGCCCTGCCAGCCGCCGTATTCAAATCCGGGCACGCCCGCTTCGCTCACCGTGGGTATGTCGGGAAGGGACGCAACACGCTTGGCGCTCGTCACCGCGATCACGCGCATGCGCCCGGTTTTGCCGTGCGGCGCGGCCGTCGAAATCGGCGCCAGCATCATATGCGCCTCGCCCGATAACACGCCGGTGATCGACTGCCCGCCGCCCTTATACGGCACATGCACCCATTTCACGCCCGTCATGTTCATGAACAGTTCGCCCGACAAATGCGAGGTCGAACCACTGCCCGCGGATGCAAACATAAGCTCACCCGGTTTGGCTTTCGACAACGCGATCAGTTCCTTTACGCCGCGAGCGGGCACGGAGGGGTGTAACGCAATCGCGTTAAAAAACTTCGATACCAGACACACCGGCGCAAAATCCCTGATCGGGTCGTAAGCCACTTTTTTGTAAAGCGCCGGACTAACCGCCATCGACACCGAGCCGCCGACATAAATGGTGTAACCATCGGGCAATGATTTCGCCGCCGCCTCGGTGCCGATAATCGCCCCCGCGCCGCCGCGGTTATCGATCACCACCGGTTGCCCCAGCGGCTCGGCAAGGCGTTGCGCCAGCATGCGTGACATCAAGTCGGTGCCGCTGCCGGGCGTCCACGGCACGATGAAGCGGATGGGTTTGGCGGGATAGGATTGTGCATGCGTGAGTGGTACAACACATACCGCAACCATCGCCCCCAGCAGACAGGAAGCGCATCGCGCGCCGCGCGCCAATGTGTACGCTTGCGAATTGCGCACCCTGCATACCCTACTTGATCGCCAGCGGATTCACCGGCGAACCCACCGCGCCGGTGATCGGCAGCGCGGGCGCCACGAACAAAAATTCGTAACGTTTGTCCGCCGCGCAATCTTTCGCCAACTCGGTCAGGTTGAATATCTCACCCACCGTCAGACCCATGATGGGAATGGTGATCCAGTGCCACGGTTGCGTGGTGTCTTCGGTCTGGTTCGGGCGCACTTCCGCGCCCCAGGTGTCGGTGGCGACACCGGCGATTTCGCGTTTGTGTATCCACGACACGGTTTCAAACGCGAAGCCCGGCGCGTCGCCGCCGGAATAGCCGTCCCAGCTCTTGCTGTCGAGACAGCGCTGCACGTGGCCGGTATGCACCAGCAGATAATCGCCGCGCCCCACCTTCACGCCTTGTTTTTGCTCGGTGTAATCGAGCATTTCATTGGTGATGGCGTAACCATCCGGCAGATACTTTTTGCCCATCGCGCGCGCGACATCCAGCAGCACGCCGCGCCCCACCATTTTTTCCGCAGTCTTTTCGATGCCGGCCTTGGCCGCGCCCGCGCTCGACACGTTGCGGCAGTCGTAGCCGTTCCACATATAGTTTTCGTACATGATGTGGCCGAGGCCGTCCCACTGCGTGCCGCATTGCAGCGGCATGATGATGATGTCGTCGGTGCCGCGTATCTTGCGATGATCGAGTATGCCGGCGTAAGCATCGGTGCCGGTGCGCGTCATCAGGTGGATCGGGTTAAAACGCCCCAGCGCCGGATATTTGCTCTTCGCGCCCTGCGGCCCGGTCTGGTCGTATTTCAGCGCCAGCGACATCACCTTGCCTTTTCTCACCAGCTTGGCGGCGGCGACGATGTGATCGGCGGTGGTGAAATTGAGCGTGCCGATTTCGTCGTCCTTGCCCCAGCGGCCCCAGTTTTTATATTTTTTGGCGGCGTCTTTCACATCCTTGCGCGTGAGTTTGCGATTTTTTTTCTCGCGCGTGTCGATGGTTTTGGGGGCTTTCAACAGTTTGACGGCCATAAGCGTTTTCCTCAGCGGTTAAGTGAAAGGGTGGCAAAGGAAGTCTAGCGGCGCATGCCATCAGGGTCAACGCGGCAGGATATACTGCTTTTTTGTCCGGCACGGATGCCAACCATGCACACGCAAAAACTTTGCCCCATGATCACCGCCCTAATCCTCGCAACAGGGTTCACGACGGCCCACGCACAGGATGCAGGCTACCCCGCCAAAACCATACGCATCATCGTGCCGTTTCCGCCCGGCGGCGGCAACGACATCATGGGCCGCATCATCGCCGCGAAAATGACAGAGAGAATGGGGCGGCAAGCCATCGTCGAAAACCGCCCGGGGGCCGACGGCATCATCGGCTCCGATGTGGTCGCCAAATCGCCGGCCGACGGTTACACACTGCTGATCGTGTCGGTGAGCTACGCCATGAACGCCGCACTGCACAAGCTGCCTTACGATCCGGTGAAATCATTCTCGCCGGTGTCGCAGATCGGCCTGGGGCCGAGCGTGCTGGCGGTGACGCCCTCGCTGCCGGTCAGTTCGGTGAAGCAACTCATTGCACTGGCGAAAGCGCGCCCCGGCCAGTTGCACTATGCCTCGTCGGGCATCGGCGGCGTCAATCATTTCTCGGCGGAACTCTTCAAGCTCGCCACCCAAACCGATATCGTGCATGTGCCCTACAAGGGCGGCGGACTTTCCATGATTGATGTGATGGCCGGCCAGGTCGAAGTGTTGTTCAATGCGATGGTCTCGTCGCTCACGCATATCCGTTCTGGCAAATTAAAACCGCTCGGCGTCGGCAGCCTGAAACGCTCACCGGTGTTGCCGGACATACCCGCCATCGCGGAAACAGTGCCGGGCTACGAAGCCGTGGTGTGGTGGGGCATGCTGGCGCCCGCCGGCACGCCGCCGGCCATCGTGGCCAAACTCAATACCGAAGTAGCGGCAATTCTGCGTGATCCGCAGATGGTAAAGCGGCTCGAAGCCGAGGCGGCCGATGTGGTGCTGACCAGCCCGGAAGGTTTTGGCAAATTCGTCGCCGATGAAGTGGCGAAGTGGATCAAGGTGAGACGAGCCGCCGGCATCCGAGCACCGTAGAACCGCAGCGTGCGCCATGCGCACGCCACGCATCACCCCGCGAGCGGCAAGCGCACCGGCTTGCCGCTTTCCACCGACAGCTCTATCGCCAACGTGGCTTCCAGCGTGGCGCGCGCTTCGCGCGGTGTCGCCAGCACGCAGCGCTTACCCGTAGCCAGATGATCCAGCCACGCGCGCGTTTCGTTGGCGAGCGGCCCCCATAGCTCGCCCAGCGCCCAATCGCCCGGCGTGCCGCTTTGCAGAAACACCATGTTCACCGTGTGATCGGGCAGATACACGTGCGGGATGCCCTTGTTGGTGTACATGATCTGATCGGTATGATCGTCGTCCAGAATCATCACGCCCTCGGTGCCGAGCACTTCGACACGCGCGGCGTGGCCCAGCGCGGGGTACTTTTCCGGCAACGCGTAGCTGATGCCCAGATTTACCGTGGCGCCGTTGTCGTAGGTCAGCACGGAGTAACACACATCATCGACATCGTGCCCGGCGGCTTTTAACACGCCCTTGGTGCCGCGCGAATAGACCTCGACCAGTTTCGGGCCATCGAGAAACCAGTTCATCAAATCGACGTAGTAGGTCAACGCATCTACCACGGGAGTCGCATGCGGATCGCGCTTTAACATCGCCAGCGCCTGCGAGCTGGAATTAAACACCCGCGCCGCGGCGCCGGTGATTTTGCCGACGCGCCCCTGAATAATTTGCTCCTTGGCAATCAGGTAGCGATCCTTGTAGCGGCGGGTGTACGCCACGCGCACGTTGGCCGCTTTTCCGTTAACCCCCCGCTCGGCGGCAGCGATGATGCTGTCGGCTTCGACCGTGTTCAGCGCAATCGGCTTTTCCACCAGCACCGGCTTGCCAGCGGCAATCGCCGCAAGCACGGCCTCGGTGTGCTCGCCCTCGGCGGTGGACACCACCACTGCGGTTACATCGGGATGATTGATGATTTCGAGGTTGTTGCCCGAATGCACCTTGGCGCCGACTTTATCCGCCAGCGCTTTGGCGTTCGCCGGATCGAGATCCGCCGTGGCAATAAAAGTCACCGCCGGATGTTCCGACGCCAGCCGCGCGCGCAGCGTGCCGATGCGGCCGGAGCCGATGATGGCTAATCC
>CAMDDY010000159.1 GCA_945893125.1 Bordetella parapertussis | reverse complement strand
AAAACTGGTGCAATGCCGCAAATGCGGATGGCGGAAGGCGCTGCGCTTTTCCGCCCTACAACTACAACTTTAGCAGCTTCGCGGCATTGTTCCACAGTATCTGCTGTTTTTGTGCGCCGGTGAGCGACGTAACGCCTTCGACAAATTTCACCGGCTCTTCATACGCAATATCGAAGCAATAGTCGCTGCCCAGCATAATGCGGTCTATGCCCACGAGTTTGATCAGGTATTCGAGGATTTCTTCGTTGTAGCTGATGGTGTCGTAGGTGAAGCGTTTCAAATATTCGCTCGGTGGGCGCGGCAGGTGTTTGCATTCGGCGCGGATGACGAAGCCGCGATCCATGCGGCCGCGCAAAATAGGCAGCGCACCGCCTGCATGCGGCAGGCTGATTTCGAGCTTGGGGAAGGCATCGAGCACGCCGCCGAAGATCAGGTGGCAGGCCGCGAGCGCAGTGTCGAACGGATTGCCGCAGATGTTGACCAAATAAAACTGCTTCATGCGCTCGTTGTTGATCATCATCGGGTGCAGAAAAATCGGCAGGCCGAGCTCTTCGCAGCGCGCGTAGATCGGGAAAAAACTGCGGTCGGACAACTCGCGGTCGCGGATGCCGGTGGCGAGGTACACGCCTTTGACGCCGGGCAAATTGGCGGCGCGATTGAGTTCTTCAAGCGCGAGTTTAGGGTTTTGCATCGGCAGGCAGGCAAAGCCGATGAAACGATCCGGGTGCGCCTTGTGCGCGGCGCTGATGGCGTCGTTGTAGGCCATGCTTAACTGCACGCCGAGGTCATCATCGGCCCAATACACCATCGGCTGCGTGAGCGAGAGCGCGTGCATGCCCACGCCCTGCGCGTCCATGAGTTTCAGGCGCTTGTCGAGGTCGATGAATTCGGACGTGATCGGACCGGTGCGCAGATTCAGGCCCACCTGGATGAACGTCGCGCCGTTGGCCTCAACGACCGATGTGCCGACGCGGCCACCGTTTTTGGCCACCAGGTCTATGTACGACTGCGGAAAGTAGTGCGCGTGGGTGTCTATGGTTTTGATCGGCGGGGGCATAATTTTCTCGCTCTACATTTTGGTGATGTATTCCCACTCCGCCGGATCGACGGGCGTGATCGACAGCCGATTCCCGCGCGCCAATATGCGCATGTGGGCGAGCGGCTTGTGTTGGCGCAATTCGTCGAGACGGATGAGCCGCAGTTTTTTCACGAATTTGATATCGACGTGCAGCCAGCGTGGATTCTCCCGTGTGGCTTTGGCGTCGTAGTACTTGCTCTTGCGGTCAAACTGGGTTTCGTCGGGGTACGCCAGTGCGCATACTTCGGCAATGCCGACGATGCCGGGCGGCTCGCAATTGGAGTGATAGAACAGCACTTGATCGCCCTTGACCATTTGATCGCGCATGAAGTTGCGCGCCTGATAGTTGCGGATGCCGGTCCAGGGCGTGGTTTTATCCTTGGCGAGCTGATCGATGCTGTAGGCATCAGGCTCGCTTTTCATCAACCAGTAACGCATAAAACGCCCCCATAAAAAAATGCGGCCAAGCCGCATTATTAAAAACGCAAAACTTAAAACTCAACATTCAACACTGAACGATAAGGTTCCCCCGCCTGTGCCGTCAGGCCCGTTTCTTGAACCAAAGGTTCAAGGGGTCGCCTTCCGGATTCCTTCAGGTTCGTCCGCGTGGGACGCTCACACCGGTATCACTAAGGTCAGCAACCGTTTACCACTTATTGGCTCAAAGAAATTAAGGCCTTTACGAACACCGCAGGGGAATTTCCGAACGCTTGATTTGATCGACATCAAAACAATTTGGTTTGTTCCGACATCGCCTGATCAATCACCGTTTCCATGCTGGTCATTCTACGCTTGAAGCTCGCCATGTCAAAGTTGCCGCCGACCTTGGTGCCGAGGAATTCATGCGTGATGTTAAGCGCCGCCATGATGGCGATGCGTTCAAGGCCGACGATCTTGCCCTGATCGCGGATTTCTTCCATGCGGCGGTTGAGATAATCCACCGCTTCGAGCAGACCCGCTTGCTCTTCGTCTTTACACGCGACGCGAAAATTGCGCCCCATGATGGTGATTTGCAGACCCTTGGCGTCCTTCCCGTCCTTCGCGTTTTTCGCGTCAGCAGCGCTCATGTCGCGTCTTCAGGAATTTGTTGCAGCAAGGTCTCCAGGCGTTTGGTGGCGCTGCCGATTTTGTCTTCAAGTTGGCGTTTGACATTGAGTGCCGTCGCCACTTCCTGACGCAATTGGTGGTTTTCCTCCCGTAGCTGCCGGCACAGATTGATGATCTGCGCCAGCTTGTCTTCGAGCGATTTGAGCTCTGCTTCCATGGCGGCACTATAGTTGTAAAAATTCCATCAAGTCAACTGCTAACGGCGAATAGTGAATGTAACTTGGCAATTGTGTGCAGCGCATGCGGCAGTGCCCGCGCACGTGCGAATAGCTCAATAGCGCGTGTTAATATTCGCCTCGTTCGGGCTGCACGATTTCCGTAAGCGAGCGCGGCGCGAACACGATAACGGGTGCCGCTGCGCCTCACGGAACAGCGGTTAAACGGGAAAGTGGTGCGATAAATAAGTATTTAAAAACAAATACTTACGATATCAAAGCCCATGCTGCCCCCGCAACGGTAAGTGAACGCGAAAGCGCTGTGATCTTGCAGCGCCATCGCGGCGATGCATCAACCAGCCACTGTGACTCACCCTCATGGGAAGGCGATGCATCCGTTTCATGAGCCCGTATACCGGCCCCTATCGAGGGATGGAAATACCGCGGGGATGCGGTGTGCCTGATCCAGGTGATCACGGCGTTCTGTTGTCATGCGTAATTCCCCACGGCGTTTCCGATGCGTTATTCAGCGCGCGGCGGGCGCGCACAACTACTTGGGGATTTCATGAGACATACCTTATCAACCGCGCCACTGGCCGCGGCCGTCGTTGCTGCTATCGCGGCTAGCGCTTCAATGCCGTCGGCGCAGGCTGCCGAGCCTGGCGTCACTGTCGGGCCGCCGGTGATCGTAACCACCACGCGCTTTCCTGAAACGCTCACGCAGTCGTTGCCCGGCGTCACGGTGATTACCGCCAACGACATCCGCAACAGCGCGGCTAAAACCGTGCCGGAAGTATTGTCGCAACAAGCGGGCATCAATGTGCGCGATTTGTTCGGCAACAACGCCGCCAGCACCACAGTCGATATGCGCGGCTTTGGCGCGAGCGGCTCGCAGAACACGCTGATACTGGTGGATGGCCGGCGCGTCAACGACATCGATTTGTCGGGCGTGCAATGGTCCACCGTGCCGCTATCGGCGATTGAACGCATCGAAATCGTGCGCGGCAGCGGCGCGGTGCTGTACGGCGATGGCGCAACGTCGGGGGTAATCAACATCATCACGCGGCCGGCGTCCGCGCGTAAGAGCGGCGCAACGCTCGAAGCGCGCACGGGTTCATACGACACGCACGAATGGCAACTGAGCGGCAATGTGGCCGGTGCAAACGCAGGCCTTGGCGTTCAGGCCGGCCATCTGGAATCAGCCGGATATCGCGACAACAACCGCAACCGGCAGAGCAATCTGCTCGCCGATATGTACTGGCTGACCGGCGCGGGGGAGCTCACGCTCAAACTCGCATCCGACCGCCAGGGCATACGCCTGCCCGGCGCACGGCAAGTGCAGCCGAGTGCCGGCGTGAATCAGCTCGACAGCAACCGCCGTGGCGCGCAAACACCGCTGGACTACGCGTCGCGTGACGGCGATCGCGCACTCCTCGATTGGCGCGTGACCACCGGTTTTGGCGAATTCAACCTGAGCGGCGGCTGGCGCGGCAAAGAGCAAAAATCGTATTTCGATTTTGGTGGGTTTCCTGATTATCGTGTGGCTAATCTCGATGTTTTATCTTTGACCCCACGAGTCAAAATTACTACGCCATTGGCTGGTCATGCTAATACGCTGGTGACAGGCGTTGACTGGTACCGCTGGGATTATCGGCTGCGCACTTCGAATGCGCCGGGTAATATCGGTCAGCCGATTAACACCGTCGATGCAGAGCAACAGAACGTCGCATTCTACTTGCAAGACACACTGCAACTCACTGAGCGCGTTGCGCTTACGGCGGGCGCGCGCCGGGAACGATTGCGCATGGATGCTCGCGACCGATATGACCCTACCGCGCCGGGCGCGTTCAGTTCGGGAGCGCCTCCCGGATCGCAAAAAGAAACGGGCAACGCATATGAATTTGGTCTGCGCCACCAGTTAACCGCTCAAACCGCGCTTAGCGCGAAGACAGGAGCGAGTTTCCGGTTTGCCAATGTTGATGAAATTTACGAATTTTCGCCGCTGTTTACCCAGCAGTTTCAGTTTCTGCGCCCGCAAAAGGCGCGCACGCATGAAATCGGCGCTGAAACACGGGGCGCGACGGGACGGATGCGGGCCTCGCTGTTTATTATGGACGTGCGTGACGAAATTCACCTCGATTTGTTCAACTTTGGTATCGGCAACACCAATCTACCGCCGTCGCGCCGCCGTGGATTAGAGTTGGATGGACAGTGGTTGGTATCGAAGGCCGTCACCCTGGGCGCGGCATACTCGTACATCGATGCCAAATTCCGCGAAGACGTTCCGCCGGGAGGAGCCTTTCCGCCAGTTGCCGGCAAATCGGTGCCTTTGGTGCCGCGCCACAAGCTGACAGTCAATGCTGCATGGTCAATCAACGCGAACACACGCTTGAGTGCGGTGGCTAACCATGTAGGCGCGCAATTCATGGACAACGATGAAGGCAATACGCTGGGCATAAAGATTCCAGCGTACACCGTGGTTGACTTAAAGCTTTTGTACCGCAATGGGCCGTGGAGCGTCGGCGCGGCGATCAACAATTTGCTCGGTGAGAAATACTACAATTATGCCGTGCGCAGCACGGTCAGTACTAACTACAACGCTTACCCGCTGCCCGAGCGCAATGCGACGGTGAGTGTTTCGTATGAATTTCGCTGATGGTAGTGGCATGATTCCCACGGGCGCTAAGTATTTGAATTAACATCGGAAATTTGGTATCGTTCGCACGGTGAACACACCGCCGCGAACGATCTCCGGATCCTTATCCAGCACCGAGTTGTACCTGCGCCTGCTGCGTTATGTGGCGCCGTACAAACACGTGCTGATCATCGCATTGCTCGGCGCCGTGGTGGTGGCGCTCACCGAGCCGGCGTTGCCCGCGATTATGAAGCCCTTGTTCGACGGTGTATTCGTTGATCGTGATGCGGCGATCATTCGCTGGATGCCGCTGATCATCATCGGGTTGTTTGTGGTGCGCGGCATTGCGGAGTACACCGCCACCTATTGCATGCAGTGGGTGGGCAACCGGCTGGTGATGGATTTGCGCGCGCTGATGTTTGCGCGGCTGCTGGAACTGCCGACACCTTATTACGACGAGCAGGCTTCGGGGAATCTGATTTCCAAACTCACGTATGACGTAACGCAGGTGACTGCGGCTGCGACCAGTGTGCTGGCGGTTATTTTCAAGGATGCTATTGCCATCATTGGATTGCTGGCGTGGATGCTGTGGCTTAACTGGAAGCTCACGCTGCTGTCGTTGATCATGACACCGTTGATTGTGTTAATCGTGCGGTTGATCAGCATCCGCCTGCGCAACACCAGCCGCAGTGTGCAGGAGGCGATGGGTGAGGTCACGCAGGTGATTCAGGAAACCATCGAAGGCCAGAAAGTCGTCAAACTCTATGGCGGACAAGCCTACGAAGCGGGCCGCTTTGAAGTGCAGACCAACCGCGTGCGGCGCTACATGATGAAGCAGGCCGCGGCGGCGGCGACCAGTGTACCGTTTGTGCAGTTGGTCGCGGCGTGTGCGCTCGCGGGTATGGTGTATCTCGCAACGCAAGAATCCGGCACGGGCGCGATCACGGTGGGCGGCTTTGTGTCGTTCATGACGGCGATGCTGATGCTTACCGCGCCGTTAAAGCGCATTACCAGCGTCAATGAACCACTGCAACGCGGGCTGGCGGCGGCGGAAAGCGTGTTTGCATTGATCGATCAGGCCGGCGAGCCAGATCCGGGCACGGTGGTAATCGAACGCGCACGCGGCGAAATACGCTTTGAAAACGTGAACGTGCGTTATGACGGTGCCGCACAAAACGCGCTCGATGCCGTCACGCTTAATATTGCGCCGGGCGAAACGGTGGCGCTGGTGGGTGCGTCCGGTGCGGGCAAGACCACCATGGCGAATCTAGTGCCGTGCTTTTACCGGCCCACCTCGGGCCGCGTTTTGCTCGATGGGCATGATCTGGCCACGCTCAAACTCGCCAGCCTGCGCGCGAATATCGCGTTGGTGAGTCAAGACGTGGTGTTGTTTAACGATACCGTCGCCGCGAACATCGCCTATGGCAGCATGAACAGTGCGATCGAAGCGCAAATCACCGCCGCCGCGGACGCCGCGCATGCCACCGAATTTATCCGCCAGATGCCGCAGGGCTTCGCCACGCTGGTGGGCGAGAATGGAGTCAAACTCTCGGGTGGACAACGCCAGCGCCTCGCCATTGCCCGCGCGCTGCTGAAAAATGCGCCGGTGCTGGTGCTGGACGAAGCCACCTCCGCGCTCGATTCGGAATCCGAGCGCCACGTGCAGGCGGCGCTCGACCTGCTGATGAAGGGCCGCACCACGCTGGTCATCGCGCACCGGCTGTCCACCGTGGAAAACGCGCATCGTATCGTGGTGCTGGATCAGGGACGCATCGCCGAATTCGGCACGCATCGCGAACTGCTGGATCGCGGCGGGATTTACACCAAGCTCTACCGCAACCAGTTCGCGCAACACGACAAGGCGGATTGAGCCATGCTGCTGCGCGAGATCGGCAAGGCATGGTTCTTAATACGCAGTCTGCCGAAATCTCTGCTGTTCAATTTGCGCTATTTTCCGTTGATGCAGGCTATACGCCTGCCGGTGCTGGTTTCTTGTCATGTCAAGCTGATGGAAATGGGAGGGGCGGTGACGGTGGCATCGAACCGTTTTGGCCATGTGAAATTGGGTTTTCAGGGCAGCGAAGTGTTTCCCGCAGACGGGGCGCGCGGTGTCTGGAGTCTGGCGAATCCGGGCCGCGTCAGTTTCGGCAAGAATGTTCAATTCGGCCCCGGCATACGCGTGCACAGCGGCGGCGCGCTGAATCTGGGCAACGACATCCGCTGTAACGGAAACATTGCGCTGTTTTGCGCGAAGCACATTCGTATCGGCAGCGGGGTCGTCATGGCCTGGGATGTGACGATCATGGATCACGATTTTCATGCGGTTCTGTGCGACGAGGCCGTCATCAACCCGCCGGCGGATGTAAACATCGAGGACAAGGTATGGCTGGGCGCGGATGTTATGGTGCTCAAAGGGGCGCATGTGGCGCGCGGCACGGTGGTTGGCGCTCGCTCGCTGGTGCTGGGGCAGCATACCGATGCGGATTGCGTTATGGCGGGAACGCCGGCACGGGTGATTCGCAAGGGAATTTCGTGGCAAGTCACGCCGTGAATCCATGATTGGCTAATCCGCGCGGCAGCAGATAAAATATCAAAATAATCAATGGCCTATGGTTGTCGCCCGTATGGCGCCAAGACTGGCAACCCGGTAACCCGCGAAACCTCCAATTCCTATCGGCGATTTTTTTGACATGGCAATTTCTCACTCGTTGATCATTCCGGTTTACCGCAACGAAGCTTTCCTGCCGGACGTGTTGCAGGTGGTGTGCGGCTTCGCAGCGCAACTGGGTAGTGGATTCGAAGTGGTGTTCGTGGTGGACGGCAGCCCGGATCGCTCGGAACCATGGCTGCTGGATCATCTGCCGGCGTGCGGCGTGCCGTCGCAATTGATCGTGCTGTCGCGCAACTTCGGATCGTTTACGGCGGTGCGCACGGGCCTCGCGGCGGCACGTGGCGAATTTATTGCGGTGATGGCGGCCGATTTGCAGGAACCGCCGTCGCTGGTGACGGATTTTTTTCGTGTGCTCGGCGAAGGAAACGATGTGGCCGTGGGCACGCGCGCGAGCCGCGCTGATTCATTGAAACAACAAGTGCCCAGCCAAATGTTTTGGGGGCTATACCGCAAGCTGGTCAATCCCGACATGCCGCCCGGCGGCGTCGATATGTTTGCCGTCACGGCGCGCGCGCGCGATGCGCTGCTGGCGCTGGATGAAGCGCATAGTTCCCTGGTCGCGCAGCTTTACTGGATAGGATTTCCGCGCGTCGAAGTGCCGTATGACCGGCTTGCGCGCAAACACGGTGAAAGCGGCTGGACCTTGCGCAAGAAAATCACCTACCTGCTGGACAGCATTTTTTCGTTTACCGATATCCCAATAACTTTGCTGACCCTGATGGGATTTGTGGGCACCATCGTATTCTTGCTGGTCGGCGTGGGGCTGATGGCGGCGCGGCTGCTGGGCATGATTCCGGTGCAGGGTTACACGGCGATCATGGTGACCATTCTTTTCTCGGCGTCATTGATACTGTTCGGACTGGGCATAGTCGGCAATTACGTGTGGCGTGCTTACGAGAATACCAAACATCGCCCGCTGGGCGTGGTGCGCACGCGCCTGACCTACGGCGGGCCGGCGCAATGACGGACGCAATCGCCCACGCCAGAAAACTTGCGCCGGTGGCGCGGTTTTTGGTGGCTGGCGCGCTCAACACGCTGCTGTCCATAGCGGTGTATCAGGCGGCGCTAGGGGTAACAGGCCATGTGGTTGCTTATGTGATTGCCTATGCTGTGGGAATCCTGTTTGCGTATGTGGCCTATGCGCGGCATGTGTTTGATGCCGCACTTTCCAAACAACGCTTTGCGGCGTTTACGCTCTTCTACATTGCCAGCGGCTGCATCGGCGTACTGGTGAATGCGGCCCTGATTGAACAGCTTGCGCTGCATGCGCGCGTGGCGATTTTCGTCACCGTGATGATCATGCTGCCGATCAATTACGCCGGATCCCGCTGGTGTGTGCGCGGCACACAGGGGCGCGCGTCATGACCTTGGCGCTGGCGCGGTATGTTGATTTTGCGGTGAAGGGCGATGAACTCGGCTGGCTGGTGGCGCTGGAGAGCGATCACAATGTGCCGTTCGCGATCAAACGCGCCTATTATATTTTTGGCACCCGGCCGGGCGTGCGGCGCGGCAAACACGCGCACCGGCAGTTGATGCAAATGATGGTGTGCGTTGCCGGACAGTGCAGCGTATTGCTCGATGACGGCAAGGCGCGCGAAGAAGTTAAACTCGCGCGCAACGACCGCGGCTTGATGCTCGATAAAATGATCTGGCATGAGATGTATGATTTTTCGCCGGATTGTGTGTTGCTGGTGTTGGCGGATAATCGCTACGACGAAGCGGATTACATTCGCAACTACGATGTGTTCAAGGCGGCTTGCGTATGACGGTGCGCATCCATCCTACGGCGGAAGTACAAACGAGTGTCGTCGGCGATGGCACACAGGTATGGCAGCACACGATTGTTCTTGCCGGCGCGAAAATCGGACGCGATTGCAATTTGAACGCACATTGTTTTGTGGAAAACGACGTGGCGGTCGGCGACCGCGTGACATTAAAGTGCGGCGTGTATCTCTGGGACGGCATGCGCGTGGGCGATGATGTGTTTATCGGCCCCAACGCGACGTTTGTGAACGATAAATACCCGCGCTCAAAACAATATCCCGCAGCGTTCCTGCCGGTGACGATAGGCAAGGGCGCTTCGATCGGCGCAAATGCGACCATACTCGGCGGCGTCACTGTCGGTGAAGGCGCGATGGTGGGGGCCGGGGCGGTGGTGACGCGTGATGTGCCTGCGGGTGCGTTGGTGGTCGGCAACCCGGCGCGCGTGGTGGGTGGCGCAATCACAGCAACTCGTAAGTAATTGTTTTTATTGTATAATTTTGAACATCCCGTTTCTTGATCTGGGTGCCATCAATGCCCGCGACCGTGCCGCGCTGATCGACGCGTTTGCGCGCGTATTGGATAGCGGCTGGTACGTGCTGGGCAAGGAGGTTGAGGCCTTCGAGCGCGAGTACGCTGCTTATTGCGGCACGCGGCATTGTGTGGGCGTGGGCAA
>CAMDDY010000158.1 GCA_945893125.1 Bordetella parapertussis | reverse complement strand
TGGTCGTTCGCGCACGAACGCCAGCGCATCCTTAAAATTGTTCGGCATCTTCGGCCCGCCGAGTATCACGTTGGGTATCGACGCCAGCAGTGTAATCGGTGCGAGATCACGCACCGCGTTCACCTTGAGCTTCTTGAACAGCAGGTGATTGATCGAGTTGGTGGAGATGTTGCCGACGAGGATGGTGTGCCCGTCGGGCTGCGCGGTGGCGACGATTTCCACCGCGATATTCCCCGCCGCACCGGAGCGGTTATCGACGACGACTTGCTGGCCGAGCCGTTCGCCGAGTTTGGGCGCGAGGATGCGGCCCACGATGTCGGTCGCGCCGCCGGGGGCAAAGGGAACCACCAAGCGAATGGGGCGCGAGGGATAGGGCTGCGCGGCAGCGGCGCAGGCGAGGGACAGTGTGAATGCACCGAAAAAGAATTGACGCCACAACATAACTTCACCTCCTTCGCTACTCGGCAGTGGGTATTGAATGTTGAGTGTTGAGTTTTGAATGTTGGGTTTCAAGTGCGTGCAGTGCACGCGGAGATGTTCAACTCAAAACTCAACACTCAACACTCAACACTCAACACTCAACACTCCAAACTAAATACCGTGTTCTTCAATCTCTACCAGCGCGCCGAGAAAATCCTTGGGATGCACGAACGCGATGCGCTCGCCATGTACATTGGTTTGCGCTGTGCCGTCGCCCAACACCTGCGCGCCCTTGGCGGTGAGGTCGGCGCGGGTCGCATCCACGTTATCCACGCCCACGCAAAAGTGATGGATGCCGCCTTTGGGATTGCGTTCGAGAAATTTGGCCACGGGTGAATCCGGGCGCAAGGGTTCCATCAGCTCGATTTTCGCATTGCCGAGATCCACATAGGCCATACGCACGCCTTGCTGCTCGTTGACGTTGATGTCGCCGATTTTCAGACCGTAGATTTCCAGCAGTCGTTTTGCGGCAGCGTCTAGGCTGGGGACTACTATGGAAACGTGGGACAGATTGGTTATCACGGCACACCCCATTTTTGACGCAGATTTACGCAGATGAACGCAGATTAAAAACCACCACGTAGTGCCTGACACGGATGCTTCGCATCGGGCTACGCACTGGATTCTGGCTTTTGCCAGAATGACGGTGTAGGGTTTTAATCTGCGTTCATCTGCGTAAATCCGCGTCGAAGGTTTTCAGTTTTTGATCTCGCAGATCAAATAATTTTCTGCGCCCGCAACTCCGCAATACGCTCCACCGACATGCCCAGCTCATCACCCAGCACCTGCTCATTATGCTGGCCCAGCGTCGGCGGCGCGCGGCGTATGCTCGGTGGCGTATCGCTAAAGCGAAACGGCATGCCCAGCACTTTCACCTCGCCCGCGGTCGGGTGCTTAACGGTGCGCACCATCTCGCGCGCCTGCGTGTGGGGTGCGGCGAGCGCCTGCGCCACGCTGTTGATGCGCCCGCACGGGATGCCTGCTTCGGTCAACGTGGCGATCAGCGATTCGGCGTCCATGGATTTCAGCGCGTCGATAATCAGCGCATCGATGGCGTCGCGATTGCCCACGCGATCCTGATTACGCACAAACCGCACGTCGCTCGCCCACCCGGCGTGGCCCAGCGCCGCCGCAAATTTGACGAACTGCCCGTCGTTGCCCACCGCCACCGCGATCATGCCGTCTTTCACCGGATACGCGGTGTAAGGCACGATATTCGGGTGGCCATTACCGAAACGCCGCGCGTCCTTGCCCGACACCAGATGATTCGACGCCACGTTCGCCAGCATGAATAAGCCGGATTCATACAACGACACTTCAACATGCTGGCCGCGCCCGGTGCGATGGCGCGCGTTGAGCGCCGCGAGTATGGCGTTGCATGCGAGCAGGCCCGTGGTGATATCGACAATCGCCACACCATACTTCATCGGGTCGCCATCGGTTTCGCCGGTAATACTCATCAGGCCCGATTCCGCCTGCAAAATAAAATCATAGCCCGGCAGCCCGCCCTTGGGGCCATCCGTGCCGTAGCCGGTAATGGAACAACGGATCACGCGCGGTGCGTTTTGTTCCAGCCAGTCGTTGGTAAAACCCCATTTCTCCAGCGTGCCGGCTTTGAAATTCTCCACCAGCACATCGCATTGCGTGATGAGCTTGGCGAGTATGTCCTGCCCGGCCTTCGCGGCCATGTTGAGCGTGATCGAACGCTTGTTGCGATTGATGCCGAGAAAATACGCCGACTCGCCATTGGCAAACGGCGGTCCCCACGAGCGCGTGTCATCCCCCGCGCCCGGCGGCTCGACCTTGATCACCTCCGCGCCCATGTCGCCCAGCGTTTGGGCGCACAGCGGGCCGGCGAGGATGCGGGTGAGGTCGAGTACGCGCGTTCCGTTTAGAGCGCCGTTGTTGGTTTCTGTAGACATGGGTTGAATCTAAGTTCGTGAACTAGTGAACGGGTGAACAAGTGAACGAGTAACCCCGCAGTGTTCTCCCTCTCCCCGTACCCGGGGAGAGGGTTGGGGAGAGGGGCTTAACTCGTTCACCCGTTTACTCGTTCACGAATTACTTCTTCTTCCGCATACTAGGCGGCGCATTCAAATCCCGCGCATTCCCATCAAGATAATCCGCCAGCATCTTCTTGTCGCGCATGCGGAATTTCTGGAAATCCGGTTTGCGTTTGGCGAGGAAGGCGTTCATACCCTCGGCGGCTTCTTCCGATCCCCACACGTGCGCCAGCAGTTCCATGCCTTGCTGCCACGAGGCGTAGAGCATGTCGGATTCGGAGTTGAGCGATTTCTTCGTCATGCGTATCGTCAACGCGCTATGGCCCTTCATGGTTTCGCACCACTTGAGGGTTTCGGCGCGCAGATCTTTTTGCGGCACGCACTTGTTGATGAGGCCGACTTCCGCCGCCTCTTTCGCGCCAAAGCGGCGCGCGCAGAAAATCATTTCGCGCGCGAGACGTTCGCCGATGATGCGCGGAATGTATTGGGTTGCGCCCACGGTCGGGCACGCGCCGACTTTGGCGCCGGTTTGGCCGAGCACGGCGTTTTCAGAGGCGATGGCCAGATCGCACCACAGTGCCAGTTCGTGGCCTCCGCCCATGCACCAGCCGTTAATCATCGCGATCACCGGGATCGGCAAACCGCGGATGGTCATCGCCAGCCCGAGCATGCGGTCGTTCCACATATAGGCGTTGTTGAAATTCAGGCGCTTCATGGCGTAAAAATCGCCGCCCGCCGAGAACGATTGATTGCCCGTGCCGGTGACGATCGCGGCCACGATGGACGGGTCTTCGCGCGTGGATTTAAACGCGTCTATCATCTCGTCGAGGGTCTGTTCGCGAAAGCAGTTCAACACGCGCGGCCGGTTGATGGTGATCCAGGCCACCTGGTCCTTCACCTCATACAAAATATCGGTGTATTTCTTTTTTGCCGGTTTTTTCTTGGCAGCAGCCATGACTTTACTCCCTCGGATGAAATAGAAAATGAACGCGGATTTTAGCAGAACAGCGCTCGATGATTGACAATGCCTGCGGTGGTAACTATCGTGTTTCACCTTCGCACCACAGATGTTCGTATTGACCCGGATTCCCCGCTTATGCAACGTATGTTGAACTATGCCGGTCTCGCCTGCCTCGCGTTTGCCGGTATGGCCGCCGCGCAGAACTACCCCGCCAAACTCGTGCGCGTGATCGTGCCCTTTGTGCCCGGAGGGCCGACGGATGTTCAAGGCCGCTGGGCGGCGCAACAACTCTCGAACGCGCTGGGGCAAAACTTCATTGTCGAAAATCGCGGCGGTGGCGGTGGCGTGCCGGGCACCGAGGCCGTGGTTAGAGCCGCGCCCGATGGCTACACCCTGCTCGCGGGCAACCCCGGCCCGCTCACCGTGTCGCCGAGTGTCAACGCCAAAATGCCCTATGACACGTTGCGTGATCTGGCGCCGATATTTTTAATTGCGCGTACCGCCAGTTGTCTGTGCATACACCCCAGCGTGCCGGCGAAAGGCGTAAAAGATTTTGTCGCGCTGGCTCGTGCGCAGCCGGGCAAGATCAACTACGGCTCGCCGGGTGTCGGTACCGTCGGCCATTTCGCCACCGAGTTGTTCGCAACCCAAGCCGGCATCAAGATGAACCACGTGCCGTATAAGGGCGCGGCGCAATACACCATCGACCTGATCGCGGGCCATATTGAAATCGCGATTATTCAGTTCGCCGGCTGCGCACCGTTGTTGCAAGCCAACAAGTTGCGCGCCATCGGCGCGACCTCCGAAAAGCGTACGCCGCTGCTGCCGCAATTGCCCACCGTCGCCGAACAGGGACTCAGCGGATTCGTCAGCTATAACTGGAACGGCATGCTCGCACCCGTGAAAGCGCCGCGCGAGGTGATCACGCGCATACACGAAGTGTTGTCCAAGCAACTGGCCACGCCCGAACACCGCGATTCGTTCGTCAATCAAGGTCATGAAGTCAGCGGCCTCGGCCCCGACGAGTACGCCAATTTCATCCGCGCTGAAATCGACAAGTGGGCGCGGGTGGCCAAGGCTGCAGGCATTCAAAAGCAGTAGTTAATGTAAGTATTTGTTTTTAAACACTTTTTTATTTTACTTCAGGGAGCGCCATGGCCGCCAAAGAACCCCCGTATTTCATGTATTTCCCCGGCAACTACCGCTGGTCGGCGGCGTTCATCAATATGATGGGCTCCGCGACCTATGGCGGCTCGGACATCGGCGAGTTGCATAAGATCGGCACGCTGCTGAAAGGCGCCGCGCCCGAAGATGACGACGCATGGTTCGATGCCTGCGCCAAGGTCGCCGACGGCGTGCGCACACATGCGGAGGGTTTCGAGAAAGGCGGCCATCGTGTTTCCGCCGCCGCCGCGTATCTGCGCGCGTGCAATTACTATCAAATGGCCGAGCGCTTCCGCACGCCCAAGGATGCCAAGGCGCTGGCCGCGTTCAAGACCGGTGTGGATTGCTTTCACAAACACGCCAGGCTCTCGGATATCAAAATCGAAATCGTCGAGGTTCCGATGGGCAAAGAGAGTCTGCCCGGTTACTTCGTACCCGCGCAAAACCCGAAGAACAAACGCGCGCCCTGCGTGGTGTTTTTCGACGGCCTCGATGTCACCAAGGAAATCCAGTTCGTGCGCGGCGTTACCGATCTGATCAAGCGCGGCATTTCGTGTCTGGTGATGGACGGCCCCGGCACCGGCGAAGCGATACGGTTTCGCGGCAACGTGCTGCGCCACGATTACGAAGTCGCCGGCAGCGCGTGCATGGATTGGCTGGAAAAGCGCGATGACGTGGATGCCAAAAAAGTCGGCGTGGTCGCCATCAGCTTGGGCGGCTACTACGCGCCGCGCATCGCCTCGATGGAGCCGCGCTTTGCCGCGTGTATCGCGTGGGGCGCGATATGGGACTATTACGGCACCTGGAAAAAGCGTATTGACGCCAAGTTCAAAACCTCCTTGTCGGTGCCGGGCCACCACATCACCTGGATATTGGGCGTGAACACGCTCGACGAAGCGCTGAAAAAACTCGAACCCTATCAGCTCGATGGCGTGGTGCAAAAAATGCGTTGCCCGTTCCTGATCGTGCATGGCGCGGAAGACGAACAAATTTCGTTGGCCGACGCGCAGGCGCTCTACAATGCGTCCGGCTCCACGGACAAAACGCTGCGCGTGTTCACCGCCGAAGAAGGCGGCTCGCAGCACTGCCAGCGCGATTACCTCACGCTCGGCGTGGCAACCATGTGGAACTGGTTTGATGAGAAGCTGAACCGGGGCTGAAAATTGCAGTCATAAACCGGGCGATGGCCTGTGCCGCCGCCCGGCGTTGCCTGGCTTAGCAAAGCATTTAGGTGGAGCATTCATGCGCGTACGATTTATCGCAACAAACATCTTCCCGGCGCTGTTAACCGCCATCACCCTCACCGCCTGCGGCTACTTCGGTGATGCGGGTGAAAAAAAGGGCGACAAGAAAAGCGAAAAGAAATCCGCCGACAAAAAAGGCAAAGGTTCGCCCGCAATCCCGGTGATCGTCGCCACGGTCGCCGAACAATCCGTGCCGCTGAAAATCCAGGCCATCGGCAACGTCGAGGTGCAGGCGTCCGTGTCGATCAAGTCGCGCGTGGATGGCCAAATCGTCAAGGTGGGTTTCATCGACGGGGGGGATGTCAACCAGGGTCAGGTGCTGTTTGAAATCGACGCGCGCCCCTTGCAGGCGCAGTTGCAGCAGACGCAGGCCGCGCTGGCACGCGATAAGGCGCAACTCGATCGCGCCCGCGCGCAGGAAGAACGTTACAAGGATTTGCTGCAAAAAGGTTTTGTGTCGCAGGACGCCTACGCGCAATATCGCACCAACGTTGATACCGCCGCCGCCAGCGTGCGAGCCAGCGAAGCCGCGGCCGAAAACGCCCGTCTGCAAACCGAGTACGCGGTGATCCGCGCGCCAATCGCCGGGCGCGCCGGAAAAATCCTGATTCAGCAGGGCAATCTGGTGAAAGCCAACGACACGGTGTCGCTGGTGGTGATCAATCAGGTGGCGCCCATCTACGTGAGCTTTGCCGTGCCCGAGCAGTACCTCGGCGTAATCCGCAAATACATGGCCACCGGCAAACTCGCGGTGGAAGCGCTGCCGCAGGGCGCAACACCCTCGGCCACCGCAGCGGAAAAGCCGGCCACGGGCACGCTCGCGTTCATCGATAACACGGTGGACGCCACCACCGGTACGGTGCGCCTGCGCGCCACGTTTTCCAATGCCGATAAATCGCTGTGGCCGGGGCAGTTTGTCACCGCGTCGGTCACGCTGAACGAACAACAAAACGCCATCGTGGTGCCGTCGCAGGCGGTGCAGACCGGCCCCAAGGGCCAGTACGTTTATGTGGTCAAGGCGGGTGCTGCCGAGATGCGCGAGGTTTCGGTGGAGCGCGCCGACGGCCCCAACAGCGTCATCGGCAAGGGGCTGGCAGCGGGCGAGCAGGTGGTGACCAGCGGCCAGTCACGGCTGATTCCCGGCATGAAGGTCAGCATCCAATCCGGTGCCGTCAAATCAGACGCAGCCAAGTGAGGCCTTCATGAACATTTCGGAAATTTTCATCAAGCGCCCGGTCATGACCGGTCTGTTGATGATCGGCATACTGGCTTTCGGCATCATCGCCTACCGCCTGTTGCCGGTGTCGGCGCTGCCCAACGTGGATTTCCCCACCATTCAGGTGAACGCCAATCTGCCGGGCGCCAGCCCCGAGACCATGGCGTCCGCCGTGGCGCTGCCGCTGGAAAAAGAATTCTCGCTGATCGCGGGCATCGATTCGATGACCTCCAACAGCACGCTCGGCGCCACCTCGATCACCATGCAGTTCTCGCTCAATCGCAACATCGACGCCGCCGCGCAGGATGTGCAATCGGCAATTTCGCGCGCCATCCGCCAACTGCCGCCGACGATGACCACGCCGCCGTCGTTTCGCAAGGTCAACCCGGCCGACGCGTCGATCTTTTTGCTCGCACTCACCTCCGACGCGCTGCCGATGTGGACGGTGGATGAATACGCGCAAACGCTGATGGCGCAGCGCATCTCGACCATCTCCGGCGTGGCGCAGGTACAGGTGTTCGGCACGCAAAAGTACGCCGTGCATGTGCAGGTGGATCCGCGCGCGCTGGCTTCGCGCGGCATCGGTCTCGACGAAGTGCAAACCGTGATCGACCAGCACAACGCCAACCTGCCCACCGGCACGCTCTACGGCGAGCACCGCGCCTATACCTTAAACGCCAGCGGCCAACTCACCAGCGCGGGCGGCTACCGCTCGATTATTGTCACCTACCGCAACGGCTCGCCGGTGCGTCTGGGCGATATCGGTCGCGTGATCGACAGCGTGCAGACCGACAAGGTGGCCGCGTGGCACAACGGCAAGCGCGGCATCGTGCTCGCCATTCAGCGCCAGCCGGGTACCAATACGATTGAAGTCGTCGATGCGGTGAAAAAACTGTTGCCGACGTTTCGCGAACAGATTCCGCCCAGCGTGGAAATCAACGTGCTCTACGACCGTTCGGTTTCGATACGCGAGTCGGTGGAAGAAGTGCAGTTCAGCCTGGTGCTGGCGCTGGCACTGGTGGTGCTGGTTATTTTCCTGTTTTTGCGCAATTTTTCGGCGACGTTGATACCCAGCCTGGCGCTGCCGCTATCGATCGTCGGCACCTTCGCCATCATGCATTTGTTCGGCTTCAGCCTGAACAATCTGTCGCTGATGGCGCTCACCTTGTGCGTGGGTTTCGTGGTGGACGACGCCATCGTGATGCTGGAAAACATCTCGCGCCACATGGAGATGGGCAAAAGCGCGATGCGCGCGACACTCGACGGCTCCAAGGAAATCGCCTTCACCATTGTGTCGATGACGCTCTCACTCGCGGCGGTGTTTATCCCCGTGCTGTTCATGAGCGGCATGCTGGGGCGGCTCTTGAATGAATTCGCCATCACCATCATGGCGGCGGTGCTGGTGTCGGGCTTTGTGTCGCTGACGCTGACCCCAATGCTGTGCGCGCGCTGGCTGAAGCCGCAGCATAACGTCAAGCACGGCTGGACTTACAACGTGCTTGAACGCCAGTTCGAGGCTTGGAAAAACATCTACGCCGTCACGCTGCGCTGGGTGATGCGCAACGCGGCGTTCACGCTGATCGCGTTTTTTGTGATTTTTGCCGTCACCGGCTGGATGTTCGTGAAGATGCCGAAGGATTTTCTGCCGAGCGAGGATTCCGGCCAGTTGTTCGCGTTCACCGAAGCGGCGCAGGATGTTTCATTCACCGAAATGGCGCGGCTGCAACAGCAGGCCGCCGCCCTGGTGAAGGAAGACCCCGCAGTGCAGTCGGTGATGTCGTTCGTCGGCCAGGGCGGCGGCGGCGCGTCGTCGCTTAACGCCGGGCGCATGTTCATTGTGTTAAAACCACGCGCCGAACGCGGCACGCCCGACGAAATCCTTCAACGCCTGCGCCCCAAGCTCGGCGTGGTGCCGGGGCTGAAAGTATTTTTGCAGAACATCCCCACCATCCGCATCGGCGGCCAGCTCACCAAAACGCAGTACCAGTACACGCTGCAAAACGCCGACACCGAGGAGTTGTTCCGCTGGGTGCCCATCATTCAGGAAAAACTCTCCAAACTGCCGGGCTTTCAGGATGTCACCAGCGATCTGCAAATCGCCAACCCGCAGGTCACCATCGACATCGACCGCAACAAGGCTTCCGCGCTGGGCATCACCGCGCAACAAATTGAAAACACGCTCTACAACGCGTTTGGCCAGCGGCAGGTGTCAACCATCTACACCTCCAGCAACCAATACTGGGTGATTCTCGAACTCGATCCCAAGTTCCAGAATGATCCCTCCGCGCTGAGCTTGATTTACGTGCGCTCGAACACCGGCGCGCTGGTGCCGTTAAATTCCGTGGCGCGGCTATCGCGCAGCCTCGGCCCCTTGAGCATCAGCCATCTGGGCCAACTGCCCTCGGTCACCATCTCGTTTAATCTCGCGCCCGGCATAGCGCTCGGCGACGCCATCGAGCAGGTCAACGCCGCCATGCTCGATCTGAAAGCGCCCTCGACATTGATCGGCGGCTATCAGGGCGCCGCGCAGGTGTTTCAATCGTCGCTTGCGGGCATGGGCCTGCTGCTGGTGATGGCGATTTTCGTGATCTATCTGGTGCTCGGCATTCTGTATGAGAGTTACATCCACCCGATCACGATACTCTCGGGCCTGCCCACTGCCGGCATGGGCGCGCTGGCGACGCTGATGCTGTTCAACATGCCGCTCAATATGTACGCCTACGTCGGCATCATCATGCTGGTGGGCATCGTGAAAAAGAACGCGATCATGATGATCGACTTCGCCATCGACACGCAGCGTAACAGCAGCAAAACGCCCTACGAGGCCATGTACGAAGCCTGCCTGGTGCGTTTTCGCCCGATCATGATGACCACCATGGCGGCGCTGATGGGCACGCTGCCGATTGCGCTGGGCTGGGGCGCGGGCGCCGAAGCGCGGCGGCCGCTGGGCTTGGCCGTGGTGGGCGGGCTGCTGCTGTCGCAGTTGCTGACGCTGTACATCACGCCGGTGATTTATGTGT
>CAMDDY010000157.1 GCA_945893125.1 Bordetella parapertussis | reverse complement strand
GCCATTCACGTGTACCTTGGCCCGTTCTTCACCGTCCATCGTAGCGAATGGAATCCAGAGACGTTGACCGAGGGCACCTACGACATCGAGAAAAACATGCGGCTATTTGAAGAGTCCAATGCCCGCTTGGCAATTAGCTAGCGCATCCCGTATGCCGGGGCTAATTCGTGCCTGCCCCCGTTAATTCGCAGAGCTACTGGAACGATTTTGTGGGGAAGGCGTCGTGAGCATGCAACAAGGGCAAAAAGATTTCGCCGGCAAAGTTGTATTAATCACCGGCGCGGCGCAAGGCATTGGCCGCGTCGTCGCCAGGCAATTCGCTGAACGCGGCGCGAGCGTTGCGCTTCATTGCCATAGCAACCGCGAACAGGCCGAAAAGACGGTAGCTTCGCTCACCGGAGATGCCCACTCTCTCCATCAAGCCGACATCACCGATTCAACTCAGGTCAGCCAACTTGTCGAAGCCGTCGTTCGTCAACAGCGATCCTCGCATTACATTCAAAGTCGCGGATGCTTGCGCACTGGATATTCCAGATCACAGTTTTGACCGCGTCTTATCACAACTCGTGATGCAGTTCATCCCAGGCGCAGAGCGTGCAATCGCCGAAATGCGGCGTGTCGCCCGGTCGGGCGCCGTGGTTGGCGCAGCCGTTTGGGATACGCGTGGCGGCTTGGTTATCAACCGGATGTTCTTCGATACGGCGGCGATGCTGGATCCCAAGGCCAATGCACGACGGGCGATCCATTACACGCGCCCAATGACCCGACCGGGTGAGTTAAGGAAAGCCTGGCTTGCCGCGGGATTCAACGATGTAGTAGAGACGAGCCTGTGCATTCGCATGGAATTCGCATCGTTCGATGACTATTGGGCGCCCTGCGACGGCAAAGACGGGCCATTGGCTGATTACGTTGCCACACTCAATGCTGCCGACCGATCAAGGCTTCGCGATGCTTTGAGCCTTGCGTACCTCGACGGCGAAATTGATGGCCCGCGCTCCTATGCAGCGATTGCCTGGGCTGTGAAAGGCGTTGCGCCGGACTAATGTCCGTAGCGAACGCAGTGTGGGCACGCTCTATGTCCCCACGCTGTTAATTTCAATGTTGGAAATCCAGTTGGAGTCGAGCCATGAACGAGAAATCGGGATACCAGGTAAGTAACAGTGCTGCTCAGATGTATGAAAAGTACGCCACCCTATTCATGGGACAATTTGTGCCTGCCTTGCTTGAGATCGCGCAGTTACAGCCGGGCGAGCGGGTGCTCGATCTCGCATGTGGCAGCGGAGTGGTTGCGCGCCCTGCGACCGCAAAGGTCGGGGAGATGGGCCAGGTCACGGGGCTTGATATCAATGCTGGAATGTTAGCCGCTGCGCGCGCGATGCCGCCCGAATCGGGTGCGGCCATAAACTGGGTGGAAGGAAGTGCCACCGCTATGAGCCTTCCGAACGCTTCATTTGACGTCATCCTATGCCAGCAAGGCCTGCAATTCTTTCCTGACAAGGATGCCGCGTTGCGCGAAATGCTGCGGGTACTGGTGCCGGGTGGGCGGGTCGCACTCAGCGTTTGGAATTCGCCAAGTCCGTACAATTATAGCGTTGGAGAAGCGCTTGACCGATTCACGACTGCGGAAATCGCGGCAAAGTATCGTGCCGCACGAGTGGTGCCGAATGCCGAGTCATTGCATCACATGATAGTCGAAGCGGGTTTTCGCAAGGTCGAGGTTCATCGGTATACCGTGATCATTCATCAGCCAGCAATCGAAACGTTTGTCCTGGGCCACCTTTCCGGCGGCCCCGTGGCGAGTGCAATTGCTGCCATGAGTGATGAAGGCCGCGCTGATTTCGCCCGGCAAGTCAAAACTACGCTTCAAAGTTACGCAGAGGGTGATGGCGTGGCCTATCCTGACGAGGTCAATATTGCTACCGCGCTGAGATAGCAAATGTATTTCTTTTGCAGTCAGGCGCCATTAGGTGCTACGAGGCCATACGAAATCGGGACGCAGGCCTTCATAGACAGGACGTCCATCACTCGGCTTGGGTACGCCGGCAGCGGGGTCATGGAATGCGTGATAGGTCGCAGGCAGGTTTTTGGCATCATAGCCCATCAGATTCGGTACCACGACGCGAATGCGCTTCTGTTTATCGTCCAGCATGATGGGGGTGCCGCAGGTTTCGCACACACATAACTCCAGCGGGCCGTTCGGGTTCTTGCTGTTGAATGGCATGCGTTTCAGGCTGCCCGCGCCTGCCACGGCGAGATCGCCATGTTTGAAAAACACCACATGCGTCGTGGGTTGCTGGGTGACACCCTTGCACACGGAGCAATGACAGGTGTGATTGTCGATAGGATCCTGGTCGGCATGGGTTTGATGATGCGCGCATCCGCCTGCGTATTTGTGTGACATGTTTTGTCTCCGCGAGAGTTGATCTGCAGGGTTAGACACGATATTAACCAACGGCCGCATTCAAGGTGCCGGCCTTTGTAATTCTACTACCGCATTTGACCGAAAGTCGCTGGCCGGCAGGCGCAAGAAGACGGCACCGCCCATCGGCAAACTTTTCTCACCTACTGCGGCTGTATCCCCGCCGCTTTCACGATCTGCGTCCACTTCGCCGTCTCGCGCCGTATCAACGCGCGAAATTCTTCCGGCGTGTTGGCAACGACGCTCGAACCGTCTTCGGCAAGCCGTTTGGTGATTTCGGGCGAGCGCATGGCGGCGACGATGGCGCCGTGTAATTTGGCGAGCACGTCTTTCGGCAATGCGGCGGGGGCGACGATGCCGTGCTGGCCGCCTTCGTCGAAATCCGTGACACCGGATTCATGGATGGTGGGAATGTCCGGCGCCGCCGGTGAACGCTTGAGGCTCGATACCGCCAGTGCGCGTATGCGCCCCGTGCGCACGTGCTGCATGGCGGTAATCATGTTGGTGAGATTGAGTTGCGTTTGCCCCGCGAGAAAGTCGATCATCGCCGGGCCGCCGCCCTTGTAAATGATCTGCTGGATTTTGATGCCGCTGCGCTGCGCAAACCATTCCATCGCCAGATGCGGCCCGGTGCCGGCGCCGGCGGAGGCGTGATTCAGTTCACCGGGGCGCGCCTTGGCCAGCGCGATCAACTGCTTGATGGTTTTCACCGGCAGCGACGGATGCACGTTCAGCGTGTACGGCGTGGCGGCCAGCAGCGACACCGGCGTCATGTCGCGTTCGTTGTCGTACGGCAGCTTGCGAAAGATCGCGGGGTTAAGCGAAATGGTGTTCGACACCAGCAGCATGGTGTAGCCGTCCGGCGGTGATTTAAGCCCGATCTCGGTGCCGATGATGCCGCTCGCGCCGGGGCGGTTATCGACGATGACGTTTTGTCCGATGGCTTCGCTCAACTTGGGCGCGACGATGCGCGCAGTGGTGTCGCTGGGGCCGCCGGCGGCCAGCGGCACGATCATGCGTATCGGTTTGTTGGGATAGGCGGCGGGTTGCGCTTGTGTGTGCGGCGTCACGCCCAGAAGTAGAAGCATGACAGCGATACGCACCGGCGGGCTGATGTTCATGTCATGCAATTGTATAAAAGTGTTTAAAAACATATAGTGACATTAAACTCCCGCTGCGAGGCGTTACCCGCGCTTGCCCATCAAACGCAGCGCCGTTTTGCTGAAAATTTGCTCGCGATCTTTGGCACTGAGGCGAGTGACCTTGTTGATCATTTCTATCGGATGTTCCTCGCCCATGTCGAACGGCGCATCGGTGCCGATCACCACGCGGTCGGCGCCCACCAGATCGATCAGGTAGCGCAGCGCGCGCGGGTCGTGCGTCAATGCGTCGTAGTAAAAACGGCGCAGCAGTGCATTGGGTTTGGTTTTGGTCAATGCGCGCGTCTCACTGCGCACTGTGTGGCCGTGATTGAAGCGTCCGATTTGATACGGCAAATAACCGCCGCCGTGCGCGAGGCAGATTCGCAGCTTTTTTAATTCGTCGAACACGCCGCTGAACATCAGGTGTGATGCCATCACCGTCGATTGCAGCGGATTGCCGATGAGATTGGAGAGGTAATAATCATCCAGATTGCAGATCGACGCGTTGGAATAAGGGTGTGCAAAAATGAACACGTTGAGTTCCTGCGCGCGCCGCAACACCGGGCGAAAGCGTTGGTCCGCCAGTTGCTCGTTACCGACTGCGGTGCCGAGTTCCACCGAACGAAAGCCGTGTTGCTTGACGATGCGTTCGAGTTCCGCCACGGCGGCATCCGGATTTTGCATCGGCAGCGTGCCCATGCCCATCAAGCGATCCGGAAACGCACGCGCCATGTTGGCGATGCCGTCGTTAATGATCTGCGCGGCTTCCAGCCCGGCATCGGCGTCGAGCCAGTAAAAATACGCAATCGGCGCGGGCGAAATAATCGACACGTCCAGCCCTTTGCGATCCATGCCGGCGACCTTGGCCGCAGCGTTAAAAAATTCGTCAAACACCGGCTGTCCACCGCCGCCGTCCTTGGCCACGCGGCGATGTTTGCCGTCGGTGATGTAGCGCATTTTGAAGCGCTCCGGCCGCTGGCTCAGGGCATCAAGCATTTCTTGCGGCAGTACATGGCTGTGAACGTCGATGCGTTGGGAGCGTTTGCGTCGCTGCGGTGTTTTTTTGGCGGCCATGGGTGTTTCCCGATGTTGAAAGTGGTGCGGTTAATCCACGCGGATACGCGCGGCCTTGATGACTTTTCCCATGCGCGCCATTTCCGCACGCATGGTGTCCGCCAGCGCTTGGGGCGTGCCGGCGGTAATGTCCGTGCTCATATTGAGAAACTTTTCCTTGACCTCGCTGCGATGCAGGTGCGCGACGATTTCGCGATTCAATCGCTGGACGATGGCGGCAGGCGTTTTGGCGGGCGTGAACACCGCGTACATGGCGACACTTTCGTAGCCGGGGAGGCCGGAAGCGGCCAGGGTCGGTAATCCAGGCGCCAGCGCCGAGGGCTGCGCGCTGGTGACTGCGAGTCCGCGCAGGCGGCCGGATTTAATGTGCGGCAAGGCGGCGCTGGCGTTGGGCATCATCATCTGTGTGCGTCCGCCGATAAGATCAACCACGGCGGCGCCCACGCCTTTGAACGGCACATGCACGATGTTGATGTCGGCCATGAATTTGAATAACTCCGCCGACAGATGCGGGACCGCGCCCGACGGCCCGGAGGCAAAATTCAGTTCCCCCGGCCGGGCCTTGGCGAGCGCGATTAACTCCTTGACCGTGGTGGCCGCCACCGACGGATGTGTCACCAGCACCATCGGCGAATTGCCGATGAGCGTGACCGGCGCGTAATCGCGCAGCGGATCGTACGGCGTGTGTGCGCGCATCAGCGGTATCAGCCACAACGAACTGCTGTAGGTGAGCAAGGTATACCCATCCGCCGGCGCGCGCGCGGTGATTTCCGCGATGATCATGCCGCCGCCGCGATTGTCGACCACCACCGGTTGGCCGAGGCCCGCCGCTAATCCCGGCGCAATGACGCGCGCGGCAACATCGCTACCGCCGCCGGGTTCGGCGGTGAGCATGCGTAACGGCTTGGTGGGGTAATCCAATGGTTGCGCCGCAACCGACGGCAACGCGGCGACGGCTGCGAGCAAAGGCCATATATTACGTAACATATTGTTTATAAACGATATTTTATTTTAGCTGCAAACCGGCTTCTTTTACCAGCCGGCGCCATTTCACGATCTCGGTTTTGATGTGCGCGTTAAATTCATCCGGCGAGCTCGACAGCGCGGTTGAGCCGTCCGCCGCCAATCGCTCGGCGACATCGGGTGCATGCACCGCGTCGCGCATCGCGTTCGACAACTTGCGCACAATCGCGGGACTGACTTTCGATGACGTGACCGCGCCGTACCATTGATTCGCCTCGAAGCCCAGTACGCCCGCTTCGGCGATAGTGGGCAAATCGGGAATCGCCGGTGAGCGTTTGCCGGCCGTGATGGCGAGATAGCGCAGCCGTCCGCTGTTGATAAACGCGCGCGTGGATAACAAGGTGGTGAACGCCATTTCAACTTCGCCCGACACCAGCGCCGCCACCGCCGCGCCGCCGCCTTTGTACGGAATGTGCGTAAACTTCGCGCCGGTCACATGGGCGAGCATTTCGCCGGAGAAATGCTGCAACGCGCCGGTACCCGACGAACCTTGCTTTAACTTGCCGGGATTGGCTTTGCCATACGCAATCAGCTCCTTCACCGTTTTGACCGGTACCGACGGATGCACGGTGAGGATGTAAAACAGCGTGGTCAGTTGCGACACGCCGGTGAGGTCTTTTTCGATGTCGTAGGGCAGGCGATCATTCACGGCAGCCAGCACGGTGTGGCCCGACGATATCAGGCACAGCGTGTGACCATCGGGATTTGCCTTGGCGGTGATGTCGGCGCCGATGGCCCCGGCGGCGCCGGAACGGTTATCGGCGATCACTTGCTGGCCCCATGCCTCGGATAGTTTTTTCGCCACCGTGCGCGTGGTGATGTCGGTGCCCGCGCCGGGCACGAAAGGCACGATGAAGCGGATCGGGCGTGATGGAAATTCGCGCGCCTCACGCACGGGATCCGGCTGCGCCGCGTGGCATAGCAAGGGCATCGTGAAGGCAATCGTCGCTGCGCGACGTATGAATCGGGAAGGGGGCATGAAAAAATCCTGCGTGTAGACAAACGCAATAAGACCACAATCAGACCACATTCCGGCATTCCATGCCAGCGTGACGCCGGTACGCACAGCATGATAAATTCGCTCCTCCTTCTGTTTTTATCACACGGGTTTTCATGCTGACCTTCGAGCCGACCACCGCCATGCTGGGCGCGACCGTGCAGGGTGCAAACCTCGCGCAGCCCCTGAGCGCGGCGGCGTTCGCGGCGGTATTGGAAGCGCTGGGACATTACGGTGTGTTGTGTTTCAAACAACAAACCATCAGCGCGCAAAACCTGCGCGATTTTTCCGCGCGCTTCGGCGGGCTGCAACGCGGCGTGAGCGGCATCCACGAGCCGGGGTTTCCGGAAATCAGCGTGTTGTCGAACGTGATCGAAAACGGCAAACCCATCGGCCTGCCCGATGCGGGGCAGGACTGGCATACCGATATGTCGTACAACGACACCATCGGTTTTGTGAATGTGCTGCATGCGATCAAAGTGCCGCATCGCAACGGCAAGCCGCTGGGTGACACGCTGTTCGCCAACATGCATGCCGCGTACGAGGGGCTTGCGCCGGAATTGAAATCGCAGCTTGCCCACTACACCGTGACGCACGACTTCAATAAATTCTGGGAGGGCATGGTCAGTCGCCCCGGCAGCACGCGCAAACCACTGACACCGGAGCAACGCGCAAAGCGTCCGCCGTCAGTGCATCCGATGTTTCTCACGCATCCGATCACCGGGCGCAAGGTGCTGTATTGCAATCCGGGTTACGCCATTCGTATCAATGAAGTGAGCGAGGCCGAGAGCGAGCGTCTGTTGAACCGGTTGTTCGAGCATCAGTTGCAGCCGAAATACCAATATCGCCACGCATGGACGGTAGGCGACGTGCTGATGTGGGATCACATCGGCACCTTGCACAATGCGTTGCCGGATTACGCGCCGCACGAACATCGCTTGATGAAACGCTGTCAGGTGATGGCGGACCGGATATTTGAGCCTGCATTTTTGCGCGAGCATTTAGCGGCGCAGTGAAGGGTTTTCTGTGCGCCGGCGTTCGCCAGTGTGATGAGTGACTTTTAACCCATTTTGGAAAAGCGCTCAGAACCGCACCAGTTCTTCCCGCGGCGTGCCGGAGCGAAACCGTGCCACATACGCGGCGGGATCAATTTCGATGCCGGAGATATTCTTTGCATAAGATTCCGAGCGAAAGTAAGCAAGGTAATCCGCTTCGTTCACGTAATTCGCCGACGACAGTTCAACCGTGTTGCCATCCGGATCGTGATAATAAAAACTCGTGCCCGGCCCGTGATTGAACGAGCGCATCGGCGTGATGCCGTGCGCGCGCAGGGCTTCGTAGCGGCTGAACAGGTGATCGAGGCTCATGTGCCGCAGTTGCATGTGATGCATGCCGGGTTCGCCTTTTTGATTGTCGGCGCGGCCCGCAATGGCGGGCACCTCGAAAATACCCAACACCTGCGTATACGGGTGAGACGAAAAAATGCGTATGAAGGCGATGTTGTACGCGCCGGCCCAGGTGGCTTGGGTCGCATCATTGCGCACAAAAAACGCTTTTACGTCGGTGACGGTTTCATGCCAGTCTTTCATCGCGGCGAAGCGTGACGTTTTGAAGATCACTTCGCTGAATTGCGGCGGGGTAAATTTTCCGCTGGTGGTATTGACTTGATTCATGGGATGCCTCGTTTGCGCGGGTTGCTGTATGGGGTTGCCGGATAGGGATGCTTTAGCGGATGGGCAAAAACACCGCGGTGGCCAGGCTTTGCACGACCTTGACCACGGCGCGGTTATAGCGCCCGGCCAGCACTTTCGACAGCACGTCGAGCTGCGCGATGACTTTGCCGAATTCGCGCTCGAAGCCGAGATTCGGCACGGGCGCTGATCCATCGTTGGAAAGCAGGAGTAATTCGCCCTGTGTATTACGCGCGCTGGAGAGCTTCCATACCGCGATTTCAACATTGCGCGCGGCGTTGTAAAGTCCTTGCGGATCAACGTCATCGAGCACAAAAAATTCAGTCTTGTCGTTGAATGCGTTCTGCACCATGCTCGCGAGCCCCACCACGAATGCCAGCACGCGATCACCGGTATAGTCCGCGCGAAACGCGAGCTGAATGGCCTGTGCGCCGCGCTGTAGCTGGAGATCCTCGAACTGCCAGCCGTGGTGGCGATCAAAAATGCGCGACACGGCGGCTTCCACGCTGATCTGTCCGCTTTTTTTCAGTTCGCGCGGATTGCGCCGGTACAGCCGCTCGGCGAGCGTGCGCAGGCTGGCGAATATTTCCTGTTGATGCGTCTCGGTGACGCGATCCAGATCGGTCTTGGCAAACTGCGACGTGGTGAAGCCGTCGGTGCCCGGCTTCGGCGGCGCGGTGCGATGGACGGCGCACGCGGGCAGCAACGCGGCGCAGAGCAGGATAATCAGTCGCATTCGTGATCGCATGCGACATCATAGCGCGAAGCGTGCGCATTGGTGAGCGGCGGATTGTTGCTATAGTGCGCTTTGCTTAAGGGAAAACGACCATGAATTTGGCGCCGTATAAACGTTCGTTGTGGATCAGCGCCGCGCTGCCCGTGTTGCTGGTTTGCATGGCGTATGCCGCGCCGGTCGCCGCACAAAGTTACCCGGTGAAACCGGTGCGCATCATCGTGCCCTTCACTGCGGGCGGCCCGAATGATTCCGCCGTGCGGCCCGTGTTGCCGAAATTACAGGAGCTGCTGGGCCAGCCGTTTGTCCTCGACTACCGCGCCGGCGCCAACGGCATTATCGGTACCGACTACGTCGCCAAGTCGCCGCCCGACGGATACACGTTGCTGGTGATCTCTGCTTCGTTCACCATCAATACGGCGACCTACGCCAGGCTGCCGTTTGATCCGATTCGTGATTTTGCGCCGGTGAGTTCACTCGCCACCAGCGACATCCTGTTTGTGGTGAATCCGGTGGTGCCGGCGCGCAGTGTGAATGAATTTGTCGCGCTTGCGCGCGGCAGGCCGGGCAAGCTGACGTACGGTTCGTCCGGCACGGGCGGCTCCTTGCATCTGGGCGCGGAATTATTGTCGTACACCGCGGGCATCAGCATGGTGCATGTGCCGTACAAGGGCGCGATTCTGGCTTTGACCGACGTGATCGGCGGCCACCTGGATGCCATGTTCATTGCCGCGCCCCCCGCCCTTGGGCAGATCAAGGCGGGCAAAATTCGCGCGCTTGCCGTCACCAGCCGGCGCAGAGCGCCGTTGCTGCCCGATCTGCCGACCTTTGCCGAAGCCGGTGTTCCGGGTGTCGAGGTCGATTCACGTTACGGCATACTTGCGC
Source organism: Bordetella parapertussis (assembly GCA_945893125.1). Taxonomy (GTDB): domain Bacteria; phylum Pseudomonadota; class Gammaproteobacteria; order Burkholderiales; family SG8-41; genus UBA5216. Next base: position 127 of record CAMDDY010000157.1, on the reverse strand, counting down.
CCGCCGCCACGCCGCGCGACATCGTCGCGCGACTCAACACGGCGATGGTGAAAGGGCTCGACGCCGGCGAAGTACGCGAGCGTTACCGACCGATGGGGCTGGAGGCCGCCGGCAGTTCATCGCAGGA